>JAJSZO010000055.1:6883-10604 GCA_030262795.1 Deltaproteobacteria bacterium
AGTAGGAATTCCAGTTAAATCATATTCGTAAAGTGTCCTGTCATCAGGAATTGTTCCCGCAAATTCGATGCCATTATCTTTAATCATATTAATTACAACATCAGATGGTTCTTCCTTTGTTTTGTTAATAATCAGATAGCTTTTTGAAACTCCTATATTCAGATCATTTGCAAGTTTATTAATTCTTATAGCTGCTTGAAGTCCGCGTCTTGATGTGTCGGAAAGAATAAGTAGAATATCAACATTTTTTGTTGTTAACCGACTTATATGTTCCATACCGGCTTCATTATCTATTACTATATAAGAATAGTTGCCTGTAAGCCGTTCAAGAAATCCTGTTAGAAGATTATTTGCAGCACAGTAACAACCTGACCCTTCAGGCTGCCCCATAACTATGAGATCATATCCTTCGGTTTCAACAATAGCCCGTTCAAGTTTCATTGATATGAATACGTCTTTGGTCATACCGCTGGGCACTTTCCCTTTTTTCATTTCTTCACGGGCATTTCCAAGTGTATCTGCAACTTCAAGGCCAAGCACCTCATTCAGGTTGGCATTAGAATCAGCATCTACTGCAAGTACAGGAATTTTCCCCTTGAGTACTAAATATTTTATCAACATGCCGGCTATTGTAGTTTTGCCTGTACCTCCTTTTCCGGCCAGAGCAATTAAAAAAGACATATAATAGTTATTTCTCCAAAGATATAGGTGGTTATGATTATAATTTTTAAATAATTATGCCAGGTTAACAAAACAGTCAAGTGTTTTAGGCAATATTCTTAGCCCTGAACAAGCTCCAGCGATTCTGATTTTGAAGAATTACATCCCCCTAAAGCCCAGTATAACCTGGACCATCGCCACCTTCAGGGCATGTCCAGGTTATATTCCTGAACGGATCTTTAATCTCGCAAGTTTTGCAGTGAAGGCAGTTGGCTGGATTAAGTTTAAGTCGTCTTTGAGAAGTCTTTTCATCGATTTCAATTTCGTAAACATCGCCAGGGCAGAATCTCGTACAGGGGCATTGATAATCCGTGTAGCATTGATTAACACATAAATTTTTGTCGTGAACTATAATATGGCATGGCTGATCCTCCCTGTGCATGGTTTTTGAAAGATAAACACCTGTAAGTTTATCTACATACAAAACACCATCAAAAACCTTTTTGTCCAAATTTTTTCCGGCACGCGCACTATTTTTTGCGATCTCTATTGTCTTGCAATCTTCTTCGATAGGCATATTGTCATATATACCCCGTCCTTTTGTGAGATGTTGAGCTCCAAGAAGTACAAATTTAAGCAAACCTTTTTTTGAAAGACCCTGTGAAAAATTTCTTCCTTCAAAAATTTCTTCCTTTGCCCAGCTTTTTTCAAATAATTCATGATAATGAGCGAGAGTCTTCTGAGTAAAACTGTTTTTTTCAATAGCTTTCATGATTGCTTCTGCTGCCAGCATGCCGGATTTCATTGATACATGAATTCCTTTAAGGCCCGGTGTATTGTGTATGGAAGCACAGCTTCCGACAAATACTCCACCATCAACAGATAGTCTCGGAATTGTAAAATATCCTCCCGTGGGAACAGTTCTTGCGCCTTGTTCTATTACTTTACCGTTCTTGATAATATCAGCTACAAAAGGATGCTGCTTGAATTTTATGAATTCCTCGTAAGGATCAAGCATTGCGTTTCTGTAAGATAGTCCTGTGAGAAAACCTATAGAAACCTTGTTGTCTTTCATTTCATATATAAATCCGCCCCCTGGAGTATTAAGGCCGAGTGGATAGCCGCAAGTATGAATATCGTTGTATTTTCCGGTTGTAAAATAATTTTTTTCAGGAAGCTGAATAACTTCTTTAATTCCGGTTTCAAAAACCTGCGGCATTTTTCCGGAAAAGATATCAAGCTTTTCTGCAATATCTCTGACAAGGCTTCCCTTTGAACCTTCTCCCAGAACAGTAACTTCAGCCAACAAATCTATTCCCGGTTCAAAATTACTTTTTTTGGCACCGTCCTTTCCAAGTCCTTTGTCGCCTGTTCGGACACCGGTTATTGTTTTTTGATCCAAGGCATAAAGAATCTTTTTTCCTGCAAAACCCGGAAATATATTTACCCCAAGTTCTTCGGCTATTCCGGCAAGCCACTTTGTAAATTTAGATAGACTGATGATAAAAAAATTTTTATTGTGCATGTATCTTGGGATAAAAGGTAGATGATAATGTTTATTCTTTGTCAGGAAGTAAAATCCGTCACCCCTTACAGTTTTTTCAACTGGACAGCCTTTTTTTAGAAAATCAGGTACAAGCTCTTTTAATGCAATTGGATTTAAGACAGCTCCGCTCAGGGCATTTGAGCCTATATCCGATCCTTTTTCAATGAGAGCTACCTCAAGGGTTATATCTTTTTCTTTTGCAATCTGCATCAACCTTATTGCGCCTGCAAGGTTTGCAGGACCGCCCCCAACAAAAAGTACATCAAAATTGATTTTTTCACGTTCGCTATTCATTTTTTCTCTTTCCTGAATTTACATTCAGAGAAATCTATGATCTTTTGGCCTGGATTCTTTACTCGCTTACAATCGCTCTGACTTTTGCCAGTGCATCTCTCGTTACGGTTTCCGGTGCTTTTTCCGTAAACTGAACGCCCCTTTCTGTAAAGTCAATCATTTTCACTTGCTGACACAACACAACGCCCTCAACCTTCTTTCCATTAAGTGGCACCTCAAAACCATGACCTCTAACCCTGCTTGTGATCGGTGCAACCATAGCAAGCATAACTTGTTTATTGAAAGGAGATGGAGAAAGAACAAGAGCAGGTCTTTTCCCCATTTGCTCATGCCCGGCTGCGGGATCAAAATTAGTCCACACAACATCGCCACGCTTTGGAATATACTTTTTTTTAACCACCATTACCAAACTTCCTTGCCGACAGGTTCAGCTTTGAGCCATTCTTGATCCTCTTGGGTGAGCTTCATTGATTCAGGCGTACACTGGCTAAGAAGTTCTTCAAGTTTATATTCCTTTTTTTTCTTAATAGGCGTGATAATGATTCTACCGTTAATTGCCTCAATATCAACATCCTGGTTAAGGTGCAAGTCGATGGATTTTACCACGGCTCTTGGAATCCTCGTTGCAAGACTGTTACCCCATTTTTTAATTGTCATGTGCATATTTAGCTCCTTGATAAAGCTTTAAGGAACGTGGACGAAACAACTTCCGCAACTATGCATCACAGCTTCAGGCCGCCTTTATTCGATCTCAAATCACAAACATATTGAAATAGCTCGCTATTCCATCAACTTTTGTGATCTGAGCCTATATTTGAGATTTGGGCAAATTCGACCCAAATCTGTGCGCCTACTTGTGGAAGTTATTTCGTCCACGTTCCTAAACATTCTATATGTTTTAAAAATAGCATTTTCAAACAAAAGAGTCAACATTGTTTATACATTTTATGGGTTGGAGTGCGAGGAGGAGTGTCCACAACAGGGTAGAGCAGGTGCCTTAAATTCCGTATTGACAATAAAGCAGCTATTCAGTATCTCGAACACAGACGTTTGTATGATACATCCACGCCTGGATGCAGTAAAATTCGTGGATATGGTCCGTTTGACCAATGATGCGTGGCTTACGGAGCGGGAAAAGATGATCAAAACCTGCAGCACAAAAAACTAGGCCATTTATATTCCCTCGAACAGAATTTGTGCGTTTTGCGAGAGGCGTTTTTG
>JAJSZO010000055.1:10704-13084 GCA_030262795.1 Deltaproteobacteria bacterium
GGCGAAAGGAGGTGATGAATTTATGAAAAAAGAAGGGCAACAGCGATCGGGCAAGGCATTATTGATTGGCCTTTCAGCGGGTGTAGTTTTAACCATTGTAACTGTGCTGGCATCAGGTTTTATGGTTGAGACTACCAATACCGACACTTTCTGTATCACCTGTCATGCCATGGTACCATTTCAGATTTCCTGGCAGGAATCGGTTCATGGCGGTAAAAATCCTCAGGGCTTTGCAGCCCAGTGTGTTGATTGTCATTTGCCGCACGGTAATTTTGTCGAATATCTCACGACCAAGGCAATTACCGGTACCGGAGATGTGGTGCAGAACTTTACTTTTGAGCCGGAGTCCTTTGATTGGGGCGCAAATGCCGAAAACAACCGTTTGAAATTCACCTTTGACACCGCCTGTCGGCATTGCCATCATAATTTGACACCGCCCGGCATGAAACCAGGAGGATTTATTGCCCATAGGGCATATCAGCGCGGAGAGACAAAGAAAATGTGTGCCGAATGTCATCCCCATGTAGGGCACAAGGATATGATTGAAGTGGCAGAAAAATTTTTTAGGCAAGATATATAGCAAACAAAGGAGGGCTGAATGAGACATTATTTTAACGGAATCAGCATAATATGTATTGCTGTCCTGTTTGGTGGAGTGCTGGCCGGCACATCTGTAGCAGAAACAAAAGATCCCAATATCGCTGATAAAAAGACACTGGTAATAAAGAGAGGTTACACAGAAGAGGCATCAAGCTGTATCGAATGTCATGCAAAGGAGACCCCAGGCATCATTGAATCCTGGAAGCTAGGCAAAATGGGTCATGCCGGGGTATCCTGTTATGACTGTCATGTGGTTGATAAAAAATCGCCCATGGCCAGCCAGTGTAAAGGAGTCAAAGGAACCAAAATCTTTATCTCTCCCATGGTTTCCTCAAAGACATGTTCCCGCTGTCATCCAGTGGAAGTTGAGCAATTCCTCAAAAGTGGTCATGCCGATCTTTCAAGAAACGCAGTATATGATACGGAAAAGGCGGGCGGAGTTTTGGTGAAATTGCAGTGGTATAACGAAGGCGCCGCCTTTATGGGCAATGAGAAAGGGTCGCCCAGCAATACCGCTCCACAAACATCCGGCTGTCAGATGTGCCATGGATCGGAAGTGCAGGTCGGCCCGGACAATAAACCCATAAAGAGTTCATGGCCTGCCGGGGTTGGGACCAAGTATCCTGACGGTTCTGTGGGTACCTGTACAGTATGTCATACCAGGCACAGGTTTTCCATTGCCGAAGCCAGAAAACCGGAGGCATGTGCGAGCTGCCATCTTGGCCCTGACCATCCTGATATTGAGATATATATAGAAAGCAAACATGGCCAGATGTTTCAGACCCAGGGAGAGCACTGGGAATGGGATAGCGCACCAGGTACTTGGCAGCCCGGTGATTACACTGCGCCAACCTGCGCTGTCTGTCACATGAGCGGAATAGGTGAGCTTCAGACCACTCACAATGTGAATGATCGCCTGAAATGGGACCTGATGCATAAAAGGAGCGAAATCAGAAGCGGTGTTAGAGGCGATGGTGTAAAAGGTGATAAGTTGATGCGCAAGGTCTGTGTCAACTGCCATGGCCCAAGCCATACCGAATCCACGATGAAAACCCTTGATAATGCAGTTGCGCTGTACAACCAATACTGGGACGGTGCCGTCAAGATGAAGAAAGAGCTGAAGGCCAGGGACCTGCTGAAAAAAGACCCATGGAGAGACGGCTATCAGGAGCTAATGTATTACCTGTGGCATCATACAGGCAGACGTGCTCGCCAGGGTTCGGCAATGAACGGACCGGATTATGCGCACTGGCACGGTTTCTTCCAGATGTTCCAGGTATATAAAGATATGCAGGACATCTATGAATGGCGGATAAAGAACAACAAGATCGAAGAGCTCAGTACGGTAATGAGCTCAGGGCCACTTTAACAGGGTATCATTACCTTATGAGGATGTGACGGATAAATGCAGAGGCTGCAAGCGCTATTGATACAAAAGCTGTAGCCTCTGTAAAATTATCATAATTGCAGGTTGTTTTTTCTAACTATCCTAGCCAAAGCGGGACAATTTTTATCTGTCGTTGATGGTCTGTTTCAGAACTTTCGGCCATTGTAAATTAATTTGATTTTTTTTACAGATAGCCACACATCATGTTTCGCCTGGGCATTGATTCCCAACCATTTTCATTTGCTTTTACGAACCGGCAGGGCTCCACAATATCAACAGTGATGAAAAGACTTCTGACCGGTCATGCCATGTATTTCAATCGCAAACATCATCGGGTGGGGCATCTATTTCAAAATCGGTATAAATCCATTCTTTGCCAGGAAGATACTTATA
>JAJSZO010000056.1 GCA_030262795.1 Deltaproteobacteria bacterium
TAAATTGATAAAACTATCAATCTGAAGGTCCTTTCCGATAATGACTGGGCAGGAGTTACTGTATGGCCTCCAGCGGCCGAGTACGTCTATCCTGTGCAAGACGGTTAGGCAGCAAGTGAGCGCAGGATGGGAGAAATATAAAATCAATTACAAAAAGCATATTCAAAAGATAAAGGAGTTACAATGAAAAAGACAATGTTTGTTCTATGTTTCACATTGTTGACATTCATGGCAATAACCGCTTTGGCTCAGGAAGGGAACATGCCCAAAGAGAATAACTTTTCAGCACGCATTGAAGCGGGAGGCATATGGATTAATACTACAGACCAGCTTTTTGTGTATGACAGAAACGAAAAAACAGAGAATTTGAACGACGAAGCCGACAATTTTAGCACAACCATGCCATTGGTTATGTTTGATTTAAGGTATGCGTTTCAAAGCTCAGACACGGAGGTTTATCTACAAACACCCTTGGAAGAATCCGGAATACCTTTGACCTTGGGCTTAACACAAACTTTCATCGACACAAGCAAGCTGGACGTTTCTATTTTTTACGGGATAATGGGTGAAGTATGGAAAGACCCATATATTGCAGGGGGGGCGAGGGATGACACAGATATCAAAGACGTCGGCTTTACAATAGATTACGATCGCATATTGGATACAGGTCTTAACCTTTATTACCGATATAATCTGGCAGACGTGGATGAAGACGTCATCGGAACCAGGTTTCATGACCTGAAAAGAGATGGGATAATCCACACCACAGGTCTTGGCTACATGATAGATCTCGACGAAAATAACATGATAATTCCTGGCTTCGAGTATTCCAAGGCCAACATGGACGGAGAAAGCAACAGCTACAATAGTTACAAGATTAAATTCGGATATAAGAGAATGAAAAACGATTACATCTTAAACGCCTTTGTCTCAGCCGACAAAAAAGACTATGACAAAACGCACCCCATATTTAACAAAACCAGGGATGAAACAGAATACTCTGCTACAGCAATTTTCACACTTCTTAACCCGTTCGGTTACGATAAATTTTTCACTAATTTCATCGTCGGCTACAGCTACTCGGACTCTAACATAGATTTTTTTGATAAACGCACCTATATCAGCGGCGTAACTATAGGCTATAATTTTTAGCGGTACTTTTTCATTTTACGGGTAACTTCACCGCAGAGGCTGTGACACTTTCTGAGAGAGCGGATAATTTTAAATCTCTGCTTCTTGTTCTTTCGGCAGTAGTTGTAAAAATTTTTTGGAGGCCTCATACATTGACTAAAAGTAGAGCGACTGAAGGCAGTCTAACCAATCACCCCACCTGATCTGCATCGCGCTGCGCTTCATGCATCAGGTGAGTTCAATCGTTCGCAGGTAAGGACAATGCCCATTTGGATGAAATTGCTGCTTTGGATCATCACATTGTCGGTGCTATGTGTTGGAATTCTCTTGCTGTTCGGTGTCACAAACAATAAAAATAAGTATCCTATTCAAATTCCGTGGTAAAACTGAAAAATTTGAATTTTTAAAAAATAAAACACTGTAATATCAGTAAGATATTTTTTGAACAAATTAATCTACCACGGAATTTGAATAGGATACAAAAATAAATCTGCTCAGCAAGTCAACAGACTTATTCAATTGACTTCTACGGAGGGTTACACAAAGGTAGCCTTCAGTAGATTTGAGCAGCTTCCACTACCCGTCGCACGCTACTTTCAATTGGTACTAAGGGATGGGCAGCCCCTGATCCGGATAGCTCGTTTCAGCCAAAAAGGTGAGCTCAGGATAAATGAAAAAAACGATAAATGGTCACCTTTCGAGGCAAACCAGATTGTTGTGCCGGCTGCACCTGGATTTCAATGGAATGCACGAATAAGCATAGCACCACTACTGCATGTGCAAGTATGTGACACATATGTTGCCGGCAAAGGATCAGGGCGGGTTAGCCTAATGTCAGCTATCGCGTTGGCGCATGACGAGGACATCCGCGAACTGAATAGTGGAGCTCTGCACCGATACCTCGCGGAAGCTGTCTGGTATCCGACTGCGCTTCTTCCAGATGCCGGCGTTAAATGGAGTGAAGTGGACAACAATACCGCCATCGCCACATTGACAGACTCGGGGATCACTGTATCGCTTGAGTTCCGTTTTAATCACGCTGGTGAAGTCACGGGTATCTATACGCCTGAACGCTACGGTCGTTTTGACGGGGAATATGAACTGCATCCATGGGAGGGGCATTTCAGGAATTACGAAGAAAGAAACGGCATTATGGTTCCTATGGAAGGAGAAGTGGGTTGGCATTTTCCGGATGGATGGTGGTCTTTTTGGAAAGGCAACATCATTCAAATTAATTACGATTTCATGCAATAAACTGCCTAACGAAGCTTTTGCAGCGGAGCGCAAAAAGCCGCGTCCGCTGAAAAACGGCGTTAGCGGAGGGCACGTGGCTTCGATCAGCCTTCCATGAACTCATACATTAAGGAGGGCTTATTATGATTACAGGCTCATCAGGCGCTGACAGACGTCAGATTCCCTTCATCTCCCTCGTGCCATTTCTGCTTATTGCTTTCGGTTTGGCGTGGGGAATCCTGGCTCTGTTCATTTTTCTCCCGGACCGGATGACCGGGATATTTGGCGAATTGACCGGTCAACATCCGCTCTTTTTTCTGGCGGTGTATGCACCTGCGATCGCTGCTTTCATTATCGTCACATACAACGCCGGTATCGGAGGCTTGCGGCGTTATCTTTCTCGGTTATTGCTCTGGCGTTGTTCGCAGGCTTGGTATGCCTTTTTGATTGTAGGCATTCCGCTACTCTTTTACGGAGGATCTGCATGGAAGGGAAATCTTTTCACGGAACCGTTTCCGTTTCCCTCATTTCAGTCACTTCTCATAGCACTGCTACTTGCCGCGATCAAAGGGCCCATTGAGGAGTTCGGCTGGCGGGGGCTCGCCCTACCTTTGCTGCAACGAAAGCTCGCGCCCATATGGGCCGCGCTGATTCTTGGTATCGTTTGGGGTTTCTGGCACCTGCCCGCATTCCTGTTGAGCGGGACTCAGCAGAGTGCCTGGTCATTCACTCCGTTCTTCACAGGCACGGTTACAATCAGCTTGATCGTAACCACGTTATTTAACGCATCGCGTGGTAGCATTCTGCTCCCTGCATTGATGCATTTTCAGCTCACGAATCCCATCTGGCCCGATGCCCAGCCCTACGATACATACCTTCTTGTGGGTGCCGCAGTTCTGGTTGTCTGGTTCAACCGAAAAGCTATGTTCAGTAGAGAAGGTGCCGTCACAGAGGTTATTCCCCAGGCTGAAAGCCGGGTGATGCCGCGTGATCTCGGTAGCGGCACAGGCAAAGCGTCTTGAACCTTCGGACAGGAATGAGGAAACCTGTATTAACGCAAGGCAAAATTATTTTGAGCAGTCTTGCGGGGCTTCGTATTCGGACCGTGATCCTGACCCTCTTCCTGCTCTTGCTGATATTGACATGGCTTTTTTCACTCCTGATAACCTCTCAGCCGAATCCGACTTCCGCAGTGACATCTGATCTGGTTGAATATTTTCAATCAGCACTCAATGCCTTTCAAAAGCAATATGGCTTCCCGGGAGCAACAGCTGCCTATGTGTTGCCGGACGGCACGGCCGGTGTTGCTGCAACTGGGTTCGCCGATATAGAAGCCGGAACGCCGATGACGGTGCAGTCACGCATGCTTTCTGCCAGTCTTGGCAAGACCTTCGTTGGAGCGACAGCGGTAGCTCTTGCACGCAAGGGCATACTGGATCTCGATTTCCCTGTGTCGCAATGGCTTGGGGACCGGAAATGGTTTACCCGTTTGCCCAATCACGATGCAATCACTTTACGCCACCTTCTGACCCACAGTTCGGAATTGCCGGATCATGTGCATTTGGATAGCTTTGCCACCGAGGTCTCTCGCAAATGGCGCGAAAACGACAATCCGTTTCCACCTGAATCCTTGATTTGGTTTATTTTGGACATTCCACCACTTTTCGAGGTTGACAAGGGCTGGGCCTACACAGACACTGGGTACATCCTGATCGGGCTTGTGATCGAAAAAGCCACTGGAAGAAGTTACTACGATGAGATCAAGGAGCGGTTCCTGACACCGCTCGGTCTGACGCTGACGGCTCCGGCTGACCGTCGTTTTCTGCCTGGGCTTGCCGCTGGATACATGGCGGCAGATAACGCTTTCGGGTTTCCCCGAAAAACAACCACTTTGAAAAACGATCTAAATTAAAATCAATGGGTTTCAAAATCCTGCCCAGCAAGAGGATCAATTTCAAATTAATCCCCCTTTTGAGAAAGGGGGATTTTGAGAGATTGCTTTTACTCGTTGACAATCAACAACTCAATGCGACGATTCTGCGTACGGCCTTGCTCAGTGTCGTTGCTGGCAACCGGTCTTGTTTCGCCATAGCCATCTACAGTTATGTCCGTCCGCTTGACGTGGCCGACATTTATCAGAAAAGCAGCAACATTTTTCGCCCTGTTTTTCGAAAGCAGCAAATTCTTCTCTGCACTGCCGGTCGAGTCAGTATGTCCTGACACTTCTATCTTTGAACCCGGAAATTCCCGAATAGCGGAGATCAGTTTGTTCATAAGTGGAAAATTGATCGTCTTGATTTCTGCACCTCCAACTGGAAAATAAAAACCCTGTGCCTTGATTAAGACGTTGTTCCCTTTTCGGTAAACCTCTGCTTCCTCGGATGTGAATAATGACTGTACATGTCTGAACCTCTCATTGGCTTCCTGCTTGATACTATCTTTTTCCATTTGCCTTGTTGCCTGATCTGACAGTTCGTGTTCATACCTGTTATGCACACCTTTGAGTTCAGCTTCTAATGCGTGTATACGTTTTTGCTTTTCATCTATAATACGTGCTGAATCTTTCCGGGATTCGACCAGCGCCGCAATTGTGTCTTGCAGAGAACGGACAAGAATATGATTCGACTGCTCAAAGTCAAGTTCACTTGAAAGCGGTTTGTTGATCTCGCACAATTGTTCCTGATACCAGAGGAGCATATTTTCCATAGAGTACTTGCGCCGTTTGAATGTTCTGGCAAGTTCTGTTATTTCTGTGGCCCTGTTCGCCATTTCAGTTGCCAGCTTGGCATGCGCATTTGCTTTTTCCGTTTGAGTGCGATCCGTTTCAAGGATTGATATTGCCATGTTGAGTTCTGTCTCGGCCTTCCGGTAGGTTGCAGGAGCGTGATCATCAGCGCCTCTATCTTTGGCTTGGTGAACCGATGCCTTTGCCAGGCTTACAACTCCCTTTTTCAATGCATCAATCTCCATTTCATTGTAAGAATTGATCAATGAAGGCCGGAGATCTTTTGCCTTGGCAATGCTGCCCTCTTCAATCAGACGGTTTGCTTCAGTAAGTTTTTTCTCTGTTGCCTTGTATTCCTTCCTGAACAGCTCAGGCGCCCCTGCCTTTCGGGCCCGCTGCCTGACATCAATGATTTCCCACATGATCTCCTGTGCATGCTTAGCATCACTTTCAGCTTTTGCCAGCGCGTTCAATCCCTTGTTGGCAAGGTGCACAGGTTGGTCGCTTTTTCCATCGCCGGCCATCTGAAAGGCTTCTGTATAGAGTCCTTTTGCTTCAAGGAATCCATCAGGAGCAAAAACGTCAATTCCATTTTCTTCCGCAACTGTCAATTCTTTCTTCAGTGTTGCGATTCCTTCAAAGTTGCTGGTAATTTCATCAGGGGTCAGGCGTTGTTGATTACCCGCACAGCCTGTAATTAACCACAAAAAACCGATAACAAGAACAAGACTTTTTTTCATTATAACTCCTCTTTTTTTAGATGTTTTTGTGTGCGTTTTGCTACAATCACACAAGTCAAAAGATTTCTGCCGGATTTTGGACTTCATTCATTGGCATTGCTCCCGGCTCTTGACTGCAGCAATCAGCTTCATCAAGTCATCCCTGTTCATTGTGCCGGAACGTCGTGCTGCCTCACATCCACCAATGTATATCAACTGTGTGGGCACTCCGAAAACTTTCAATTTTTGTGTCAGGTGTTTCCGTTGTTCCCAATCAATTTGAACAATTGTATCTTTTTTGTCAAGAAACTCAGCCACATTAATATTTACTTCCCCGCAAACTATGCTTTCGCATAGCCCCCGATTCCAGCTATCTATGCTGTAGTATTTGATAAATGTTCTGTAGAGGGCATGCGCTCCTTTTGAATCAAGGAAACACTGCTGATTGAATGACCGATATTCGAATGGGTCAACGAACGAAGAGAAGTTTAACATACAGCTTGGAAATGTAAATAACATTTCCCTTTTTGTAGTCCTTTTGTAATATTGCATTGCAATTTTACAATATGGCTGTATAATTGCGTTATGAAAAAAATACACGTAAAATGATTGCATCCTATTTTGACCTGCTTGATTCCTCTTTGTATCTGGAGCTTTCTCAAAAGCCCGGCAACTAAAGTGGACCCCCATGTCAAGACCGATTTTTATGAAATTTAGGCTACCAAAATACTCCTGACATTTGGGGAAGTTATTTCGTTCCCGTTCCTTAATCTATTGTAATGTAAAATTAATTCAGGTTGCCGCTATCCGGCCTTATTTTATAACATGCTGATTAGAAAGACTTTATTGTACTTACAAAAAATGCTTATATCAAAAAAACCAGAGGATTAACAAGATTCCTTTACTTTTTTTTTATATCCTGTTATATCCTGTCAAAAAAATATAAAGATATTTTTATTAACAGATTAAAAATTTAGGAGGTTTTTACATGTTTAATATTGAAAGCTGGGACTGGGAAAGCAAAGAAAAAATGCTTGCCGATACAGCGAAATGGAAAGACAAGTTTGAAGATGTCTGGGAGCCTTATATCAGTCAAGACGGTGAAAAGATAGCCTCTATTGTTAAAATAGGGGAAGGAGAACACAACATAGCTGTTAATGAAGGAACCTGGGAAGAACCGTTTGAAAAAATATGGTATTCCAGATTTAGCCCAGACGGCCGTCTGACCGCTCTTATAACAAAGGACATGGAATGGACAATGGCTGTAGATGGAAAGACATGGGAACAAATGTATGAATATATCTGGGATACCAAATTCAGCGCAGATGGCAAGATTATAGCTGCGACAACTAAGGTAGACAGCGTTTATGGGATAACAATAAACGAAAAGACATTGGAATGCCCGGTTCAACTTGAGAGCATAGCAAGCCACGTAATAAGCCCTGATGGTAAAATATCGGCTGCAATAGCTCAAACCGTTCCACTTGGACAGGCCGATCTTGATGGTTTTTTGAAAGGTAGCTGGTCGGTAGTTGTAAACGGCAAGCCGTGGAAAAATAATTTTGTTGATGTTTATGGCCTGACAATGAGCAACGATGGCAAGAATATTGCTGTAGAATACAGAGATAGTATTTGTGAATACGGCATTCTTGTTAATGAAAAACCGTGGAATGAAAAATTTGCTTGTACATGGGAACCTGTTTTCCATCCAAAAAATAGTGATGAAATAACAGCACCGGTCAGGCAGTGGGGCCAGTGGTTTTTGGCAACAAACGGCAGGATTGTCTGGGACAATGGTTTTTACAGTCTTCTGTATCCAACATACAGTCCTGATGGTAATAATATTGCGGCAGCAGTTGCCCCACAGTTTGCCAAATGGACAATTGCCGTCAATGGGCAGCCCTGGTCTGTTACTTTTGGAGAATGTATTCAAAAGCCCTGTTTCAGCCCTGATGGCAGAAAGGTTGCGGCTATAGCAAAAGACAAAGGCAACTGGTTGCTTGTTGTTGATGGAGCCGTACTTGGAGAAGCTTTTGATAATATCTGGGAGCCTGTTTTTAGTCCCAACGACGACAAGGTAATATGCAAGGTAGAGAAAAACGGTAAGTATGCTATCGCAGTTAACGGCAAAATCCGGAGAAACGATTATGAAGCCCTCTGGAATCCTGTTGTGTCGCCTGATGGAACCAAGGTAATGATATGCGGCGTAGAAGATGGGAAATATTATCGCAAAGTAGTTCCGTTAAGTGATATATAAAATCAAATTAATTGATTAAGGTTTTTATTTAATAAAATAAATATAAAACTAAAAGTTTTGAATGATATTTTCAAAAAGGGGGAAAACAAATGTATGAATTTGTTAGCGGACCGCTGGTATGGATAGCCTTTATAGTTTTTATCGGCGGAAGTCTGTATAGAATATACAATATGTTGTCTATTTCTAAAAAGGAGAAAGTTGTGTTTCCGCATATGTCATTAAAACACAGTTTAGCTTCTCTTGTACACTGGGTAATACCTTTTAATAATCAGTATATGCGAAAACGACCAATTTTTACTATCGTTTCTTTTGCTTTTCATATCTGTCTGCTTATTGCTCCGATTTTTCTTTTAGCGCATGTGATTTTATGGGATGAATCATGGAATATGAGCTGGTGGACCATTCCGGAAGCAGTAACCGACTGGATGACGATTATAGTTATTATTGGGTGTATTTTTTTCTTATACAGAAGATTAACAGATCCTGTGGTAAAAAATGTAACAGATGGTTCGGACTATCTTCTGCTTGCAATTACCGCTCTTCCATTTATTACCGGCTTTATTGCATACCATCAATTATTTGCCTATAACACCATACTGATACTTCACATCCTTACAGGTGAGATCATGCTGATAGCCATTCCTTTTACAAGGTTAAGCCACATGCTCTTCTTCGTTTTTACAAGATCATATTTCGGGAGTGAACAAGGTCATGTAAAGAATTCAAAGGATTGGTAAGAATTTAACAGCAATACAATGTTAAGGAGAATATTATGAAACCCACAATTGTCAAAAGAGAACCGGTCGTGGATGAAGCCATGGATCAGTGTGAAGCAAGACTCACTGAGGAAGAGATAGAAAAAGTTATCAATGAAGTTATAGATAAAGAAACCGGCGGCCGTTTATGGACTTACATTAATACCTGCATTCACTGCGGATTATGTGCAGAGGCATGTCATTGGTATCTGTCCAATGACCGGGATGTAAGTTTTGCTCCGGTTACAAAGATAAAAGATACCCTTTGGGTAATGTTAGAAAAAAAAGGAAAGGTTGACGCCGCATTTATCAAAAGATGCTCTCAAATTTCTCATACGGAATGTAATGCCTGTCGTCGTTGTGGCATGTACTGCCCGTTTGGAATAGATATAGCGTATATGATACTTGTAGTTCGTCGGATATGCGCAAAGCTTGGAATGGTGCCTCTTTACCTGCAGGATACGGTTCACAGCCATGCTGCTACAATGAACCAGATGTGGGTAAAACCGGATGAATGGATAGATACACTCCAGTGGCAGGAAGAAGAAGCACAGGGATATGTGCCAAGTGCTCGTTTACCACTTGAAAAAGAAGGTGCTGAGATAATGTATTCAGTTATTGGTCCTGAGCCAAAATTTTTAGCCCAGCTCCTTGGCAATATCACAGTAATCATGAAGGTGGCAGGGCTTGACTGGACAATGCCTGCAACTGCCGGCTGGGATAACAGCAATATGGCTATGTATTCAGGGGACTTTGAGATCATGGCCAGGGTGGAAAGGCTTCATCATGAAACAGCTCAAAGACTTAAAGTAAAAAAGATAGTTATGGGTGAATGCGGTCATGCGTTCAGGGGGGCAGAATATGACGGACCAACCTGGATGGGATGGATGAAGCCGCCCATACCGATAGTTCATGCCATTGCATTTTATTATGACCTGATAAAAAGTGGCAGAATCAAAATAGCAAAAAAAATTGAAGGCCCTATTACTTCGCAGTACCCGTGTAATGTTATAAGAAACGCGGGATTGGGCTCAAAACTGCGGTATATTATGAGTGCGGTGTGTGAAGATTTTGTAGATCTTATTCCAAATGACAGGCATGCATTTTGCTGCAATGCAGGCGGAGGGACTATTAACTGCGGCCCGCCATGGAAAAAAATTCGGGTCCAGAGCGCAAAATTGCAGTCAGAAAATTTTAAAAGAACTGGCGCTCATACCATTGTAACACCTTGCCACAACTGTCATAGCGGGGTTGAAGATATTGTTGACGGATATAAGCTTGGGATGCACGTCAAATTCTTCAGTGAGCTTTTGATAGAAGCCATGGAGATTCCTGAGCACCTGAAACCAAAAGAAGAATAAGGTGCGGGTGAATAATACTTAAGTTGAGCGATTTTTTTACTTGACCTGCGCCAATCTCTTGCGCAGTCCCGCCCAGGCGGGACTGAATAAAGATTTCGGCACATTTCTTCATAAAAAATCGCTCAACTCAGGGTTCGCTCAAAATTAAAACAGCACAGATATCGCTGTTAAATCGTTCAGCTACTTTTTATCCTTCAGCAAGGCATCAAGACCAGCGAACGGCCTGCAGGTAGAGGGTGTCTCTTGCTCGCTATCGGGCGTCGCCTCGTCGTCATACCATTCCTGATCCAGATACCGCGAGTGCTCATTGTCGTGACAATAAAGACACAGTAGTTCCCAGTTACTGCCATCAGGCGGATTGTTATTGTGGTTGTGATCCTTGTGATGGACCGTGAGCTCACGAAGTCTTTTACCTGTGAATTCGCGCCCGCATTTAGCACAAATCCATGGGTAAAGTTTGAGCGCTTGCTCCCGATAATCTTGCTTCCGCTGTTGCCGGTTGCGCTGGATCTCGGCAACAACCCGGCCCAGACTGTCTTTGTCTAATTGTGTCTTTTTCGACGGCATGTACTCACCTTAGCCTTTAGTACATCGACTGATAGAGGTGATAGATGTCTTGGCTTTCATACTACATACTACTCTAAATGGATTAAGTCGATCATTATTTTATGGGCATAATGTTGTGAATCACGAGTATTTGCGGTTGTGAATGGAAATTTTTTGGTTCAGAGAATCTTCAATGATTAGGAGGAGACAGTAATGAGATTTCCTTACGGGTTATGCGATTTTAACAAGATTATCACAAAAGGCTATTTCTATTGCGATCGTACAGACCGCATAGCCGTACTTGAAAATACCGGAGATTATCTCCTTCTTTTGCGTCCCCGCAGATTCGGCAAAAGCCTTTTGCTTTCGATGCTGGAAAACTATTATGACATTGCGCGAAAAGACAGATTCCAGGAACTCTTCGGCCATCTTCTGATCGGCAAAAACCCTACTCCCTCACACAATCAATATTTTATCCTTAAATGGGATTTTTCATGTGTTGATCCTTCAGGAAGTGCGGCAGATATTAAAAGAGCTTTTCATAATCACATCAATGCATGTATTGAATCGTTTGTCATGTACTACGAAGACTATCTGACCCGTGAAGTAAAAGTCGATTCCAGTGATGCCGTCAATTCAATCAAATCCCTCCTTTCTGTGACCCGCAAATCCGGGCATCTTGTTTACCTGTTAATAGATGAGTATGATAACTTTGCCAACGAAGTAATGATGGGTGTGAGAAGAGAAAAAAAAGATATTTACGAAGCCCTTGTTTATGGGGGAGGACCGTTGCAAACACTTTTTAAGGCAGTCAAGTCAGCCACAGACGGCTCCGGCTTTGACAGGAGTTTTATTACAGGTGTGTCGCCCGTTGTAATGAGCGATATCACCAGCGGTTATAATATGGCTAAAAACATATATCTTGATTCCGCATTTAATGATCTGTGCGGGTTTCATGAAAAAGAGATAAAAAAAGCATTGAATGCCGTATCAGCAGAATGCGGTCTGAAAAAAAAGGATGTCGCTGAGGCCATTGATTTTATGCGTGTCTATTATAACGGCTATAAGTTTGCTCTGGATGTAGCAGAATCTATTTATAACCCTACCCTGGCAATTTATTTTATAGAAGCATTCCTCAAAACATGTAAATATCCGCGAGAAATGCTCGACTCCAACCTTGCCGCTGATGAAGCAAAACTTCAGTCCATATCCCAAATACCAAATGGCGGTCAGTTGCTTCTTGATTTGATGAAAAGGGATGATTTTCCTGTTATCACTAAGCTTGCCGCTCGTTTCGGTATTAAGGAGATGCTGACGGATAAAAGCAAAGATTTTGTTTTTATGACCTCTTTTCTCTACTATTTCGGGGTACTGACAATAGATGAGGAAACAGAGAAAGGCGAGTTAATTTTAAGGGTTCCGAACCTGGTAACTCGCGGTCTCTATGTAGAACGGATTCAGCAAATGCTTTTGCCGGAACCTGTTGACAGGGATGATGGGGTTTTTGCCGCTAAACAGCTCTATGCCAAAGGAGATATGAAACCGCTTTGCGAGTTTGTCGAGCAGAGATTTTTTAAGGTATTCCGTAATCGTGATTATAGATGGGCGAACGAATTTACAGTAAAAACGGCCTTTCTAACACTCCTTTATAATGACATACTTTACATCATTGATTCTGAAAAAAATGCGAGCCGCGGTTATGCCGATCTGACCATGATGATTCGTCCCGACATGAGACGTTTTAAGATACTTGATATTCTTGTCGAGTTTAAGTACACAGGTCTCAAAGAAGCTGGTTTGAGCGGAGAAAAGGCAAGTCAATTATCCACAGAAGACCTCAGGGCTATTCCCGCAATGCAGGCAAAAAGGAAGGAAGCAAAAAAACAGACCGAAAAATACGGGGACGCTTTGGAAAAAAAGTACGATAATTTGAGACTTAAGCGGTATGCAATAGTGTCGCTTGGGTTTGAAAGGTTGTGGTGGCAGGAGGTGAAAAGATGAAAGCTCAAAGGAAAGGATATATTCTAAGGAACGGTGAGGGTGGAATCCGTGTGACAAAAAGCGTTGCCGGTATTATAGCTTAAACTCTGCATCGTAAAATTTTGTCTTAACCTTGTTTGACTCAAAGGCGCCAATATCTTCCAGAAAATCAAAATAATCTTCCAAATTTTGTTCTTTTTTGAATGGTTTCTTTCTCATAGCAGCGAAATCTTTTTTGGATAACAGAAGATCGGTTTCAAGATTAATATCCTTATTTTTTTTGCTTTTCTCCAACACAGAACCTTGTACAAACACTACATTCGGGAAACTTTTATTTTTTAAAATCAATATCTCTTAAAATCCAATTCTTTTT
>JAJSZO010000057.1 GCA_030262795.1 Deltaproteobacteria bacterium
CATTTAATATCCTGGCCGTGAATAAACCAGTTCCATCCAACAGTATACCAGCGGCTGTCAAAACCGTTGTCAACCTTCCTGTCGGGATCGTATTCATCATATCGGGCAGTAAGCTGGAAGTTGTCGGTCAGGTCATACTGCCCCTGTATTCCATAGCCGTAACGTCGGTTTGTTCCATGCCCGTGTTCCTGTATATATTCGATCTGAGCATGTAACGGCCCAATATCCAATGCTGAATTGAAATCCCATATATTCAGGCGCTTTGTGGCGTCACCATCTCCGGTCTGGTTGAAAGCATAGCTTGTGCCGAAATTTATATATTTTATTGGCCGGTAAACAAACATGGCGGTCAGCATCAGGCTGTCATTATCATTTTTCAGGTGATTGAATTTATTTCCATTGTATAATCCAAATGCATAGTAGAAAGGTTTGTCATGTACTCCGGTTCCGTGGCCCCTGTCATCAAATTGACCTTTTTTTGCTGATTCTATGCTTATACCGATTTCACGCTTTCGACCTATTTTATCAACAACCAGCGGCCGCTCGCATAAAGGAAGAACAGGCCCTGATGTAAGATATGAAGGCGAAAATCGGGACTTGAACTGACCAATAGTTACATTGAAATAAGGATTGTGAGTATAGGTAAAATAAGCATCCTGCAACTTGAGGCCGACATCATCTTTCCTGAGCTTATAATCCGGTAATGCAGGATCTACTTTGTCGGCATTGCTGTCACCGTCAACGCTGACCTGGACATGGTATTTCCATTTATCAATAACCTCGCCATACCATCGCAGACGTACACGTCTGATGGAGAAACCATCGAACCCAGATTCATCAAATGCCTTATGGCTGATTACTTTACTGAGGTCGCCGTTCTCCATATAGGTGTACCTTGCCTGTACACGTCCCTTAAAGTTAATGCTTTTTGGTTTTCTGGCAGTTTTTACAACAAACTTGTCTTTTTTCTGTTCCAATGCGATTTTTTTCGTTGGTTCTTTTGATGTTGTTGCTTTTTCAATGTCCTTATCGGTAATAATACCCTTTGCTTTCAGCATTTGCAGCAATTCATCCGATGAGATCTCAGCAGCGCTGCTTACAATGCTGCTGAACAGAAAAACAATACTCAACAATATAATGCTATACCATTTTTTCATCTTAGATATTTCTCCTTCCAAATCTGTGCGCCTACTTGGGGAAGTTAATTCGTCCACGTTCTTAAGGAACGAGGTTTAAATAACTTTCCCATTTATGCATATCATCTTCAGGCCGCCTTTGCCCGATCTGAGTATTCAAAATCTACAAAATAGCTTGACTCAGATCGAACAAATCCGACCTAAATCTGAGTGCCTAAATGAGAAAGTTATTTAAACCTCGTTCCTAAGGAAAGATTTTGCCGGGATTTAATATACCGTTTGGATCAAAAATATTTTTTATCTTTTTCATAAGTCCGAGTTCTACGGCACCTATCTCCTTTTGAATATAAGGTGACTTGGTTATACCAATACCATGTTCTCCTGAAATGGTTCCGCCCAGTTTGAGTGTATATTCAAACAGAGCTTCAACGGCGTGTTCCGCTTTTTTAAGATCTTTTTTATTCTTTTTATCAAGCATTATATTAAAATGAATATTTCCGTCTCCGGCATGGCCGAAACTTACCATTACAAGTCCGGTTTTTTTTCTTAATTCATCTATTTTTTTTACAATATCAGGTATCTTGTTTCTCGGTACCACAATATCTTCATTTATCTTATCCTGGCCATATCTAAACAAAGCCGGCGAGATCGCTTTTCGAGCTTTCCAGAGTCTATCAGCATCCTCTCTCGTGCCGGCTTTTTCCACTTTCGCAGCCCCATGAGAAATACAAAGTTCTTCTATCTGAGTTATCGCAATCTCAACCTCTTTCTTTTTTCCATCAACATCAATTAAAAGCAATGCCTCAGAATTAACAGGTAGTCCCACATTAAGATACTCTTCAACACATCTAATTGAAGCATTATCCATATATTCTATTGTTCGCGGTATTATGCCGTATCGAATGATTGTTGAAACCGCCTTTGCAGCGGTTGCCATATTATTAAAAACAGCGGTCATAGTACTGACTCTCTCCGGAAGTGGTAAAAGCCTGAGAGTCATACGCGTAATTACCCCCAGCGTTCCTTCTGAGCCAACAAGAAGCCTGGTCAGATCATAACCGACCACCCCCTTGGCTGTACTTACTCCGGTATTTATAATTTCTCCCGTTGGAAGAACCGCTTCTATCCCAAGCACGTAATCACGCGTAACCCCATATTTAACTGCACGTGGGCCTCCCGCACATTCTGCCAGATTGCCGCCCAGAGTGCAAAATTCAGAACTTGAGGGATCCGGGGGATAAAAAAGGTTTTCCTTTTCAACAGCTTTATGAAAACAGCCGGTAACAACACCCGGCTCAACACTGGCAATAAGGTTTTCCTTATCTATTTTTAGAATACGGTTAAATCGGGTCATAACAAGAATAATCCCCCCTTTTACAGCAAGAGATCCTCCTGTCATCCCGGAACCGGTCCCTCTTGGAATAACAAAAAAACTATCTTCATTGGCGAGTTTTAAAATGGAAGATACTTGCAGGGCATTTTGCGGAAACAGGACTGCATCAGGCAGATAAGTCTGTGCAGTTGCATCATAAGCATAGCATACAAGATCTTCTTTATCTTTGCTGAAATTGGACTTGCCTGCTATATCTTTAAGCTTTTTGAAAGTTTTATCACTAATTGTCATTGAAAGTTAGCCAGGTTGGTGTGGTTCAGGATTCTCCGGATTCAAGTTTTTTGCTAAAAATTTCCATCTGTCTCTGCAAAGCTCCTTTTTCTTTTAGCCCTCGCTCAACAATACCAATGGAATGGAGGGCTGTAGCATGATATCTGTTGAAACTTTTACCAATTGTCTGAAGAGGCAAATCCGTATATCTCCTTGAAAGATAAATTGCTATTTGTCTTGGACGAACAAAGTTTTGTTTTCGGGAACTTGAATTAATATCTTTTATAGAAATATTGAAATGCTTGCACACAAGTTTCTTGATAACATCTATTGTAATATTTTTACGTTGCCTGATTATATTCCGGGCTACACTTTTCGCAAGATCAATGTCGATCGGCACTTCAAGAATGGATGACTTAGCTATAACTCCCAGAAGTCCGCTCTCAAGCTGCCTGACATCCGCTGTCAGTTCACTTGCGAGATAGTCGATTACTTCCTCATGTAACTTATGTCCTTTATTTTTCGATTTTTTCTTTAATATTCTGACTCTTGTCCTGAAACCGGGAGGGTCAATATTTGAAATAAGACCATATGAAAACCGTGATACCAACTTTTCATTAAGTTTAGGAATGTCAGAGGGGAGGTAACAACTTGAAAAAATTATTTTCTTATCTGCTTCAAAAAGATAATCAAGAATTAAAGCCAGCTCAATCTGTGTACGCTCCTTTCCGCTTAAAGAATGCACATCTTCAAGAAGCAATACATCACATCCATTCCTGTATTTTCCTTTGAATTCATTAATTGAACCATTCCTGAAAGCATTAACCATTTCATTGGTAAAATCTTCAGCAGTTATATAATATACATGTTCTGCCGGATATTGAGATATTATATGGTGACCTATGGCCTGAGAAAGATGACTTTTCCCCATTCCCATCTTTGATAATAAAAATAAGGAATTTTGCTGCGAATTCTTTTTTGAAGCAAGGTTAACTGCCGCTAAATAAGCAAAGTCATTATTGTTGCCGACAACAAACTGATCAAAAGTAAAATCTTTTCTTAATAGTCGGCCATTATACGGACGCAAATTAACCCCTGGCAGAGGGAGCTGAATACTATTATTCTTTTTAAAATGTGAGTTCTCTTTTTTAAAGGTTTTGCAGGAAACCTCAAAGCTAAGTTTGTATGCTTCACCGGAAGTTTTTTTTATTTCTGTTTCTATAATTGAACCATAGTGGTCAAGAATATGCTTTTTTGAAAAAGCATTTGTACATGAGAATACAATACAATTTCCCCTACATTCTATAAAGTCCACCGGTTCAATCCACATTTTATAACTATGACCAGGAATCTGTTTTTTAATTGACCGTTTTACTTCTTCCCATATCTGTTTCATAGTGTATTACAATCCATATTCCAAAAAATAAGGAACGTGGACGAATTAACTTCCGCAAGTAGGCGCACAGGTTTAGGTCAGGTTTGTTCGATCTACAAGCACAAAAGTCGAAGGAATAGCGAGCTATTTCAAGATTTTTGTGATTGTAGATTGGGCAAAGATGGCCTGATGCTGTGATGCATAGTTGCGGAAGTTAATTCGTCCACGTTCCTAAGGTTAATAAATATAAGAAACAACTTTGCAAATTATGAAAAATCAAGCTGTTTGAAAAAATATTCCCGGTTAAAAAAGATTTTTTGAAACGTATAAGAAGAATCAAAGAATTGAAAATAATCTGATTGAGATTTGATGGCTTGATTAAGCTATCAGCAATTTCCTGTCAAACCTGAATAATAATGTTTTACGCCTGTTTAGTAAAAAGTTATTAACAATTTATAGTTATCTGTTTTTATTGATCTATATTTTAAACATATAAACAACTACTTCTAAATACAAACATTTTTGCAAGGAGATTTTTTTGCAAACATTTTATGGAGATCCATCATTATCAGCATATTTTTTACAATAATGTCCTATTCAAAAAGCTCGCTAATCCTTTCATTATCTTTAATTTTCAAAAAAAACATTGCAAGTCTCTTTGTAATAAAATATTTTGAAATATCATCATATAGTTAGGAACGTGGACGAAAACTAGAAAATTTTTTTAAGTTCAAGGAAGGGGGATCTTTCATATAGGCCAAAAAGTAGTTTACACTTTTTAGGTCACCGCCTTATTCCAAAAACTCAAAACCGTGTCTGAACTGGGGTTCCGTTCAGACAATAGTTATGCTCCCGTCTTTCCGCTTGTGCGAGTGACTATTCCGCGCAGCAACCGGCCCAATATGTCTGCGCCTGTAATGACGCGTTTTTCAGTACTCCAGAGAAGTATTATGTCATGATCAATGACATCATCGCTTGCATTCTGTGGATAGACTTTCAACTGCCGTATTACTTTTTTAAGCGGAAGGTTTATATCATTTACAATAATTGGCCGGTGACAATAGGCATGGGGATTGAATAGCGGCCCTTTAAATAATGCTCCCCGAATAAAACCGTCCGAGTCTAAAACAAAACGGGGTTTTCCCGATTGGTCGTTGATTATTACCCATTTTTTTCCTGAAAACTGAATCATCTGAATAAAAGAGTCTGAAGGCAGCCTTTTGAATTCAGGAAAGACAGGTAAGCCCTTTTCCATGTTTAGAGTAATTATGCTTTTTGGATCAACGGTCTCTCCTTCTACCACAATAGCTAAATCATCCATATCCAGAAAATTAATTGCTCCTGTGCCTTCCATTTGTCCGATATCTCCCTCGTTGGCCTCCATATGTTTTTTGATTACTTCTCTGAGATCACGTTCACGGAAATATTGGATTCCCTCCGGGCCTATCCACCAATCAAGAAACTTTGCCACGGGTTTGGCCACGACATACAGTATAACCTGGTAAAACTTCAATGCCGGCGACAGCATCGCAGCCATACGTATAGCATTTCTGGAGAAGTATGCCTGGGGAAGAATCTCGCCAATAAAAGTTATAACAACAGTCGAAAACAAAAATGCGCCAACACCGGCAAGTACGGAATTTGAGAGAAGTGTCAACAAGACGTTAATGCCAACGTTTCCCAAAAGGATTGTTGTCAACAAGAAGTTTGAATCCTTCCTTAATTCGAGAACTTTTGATGCATCCTGATTACCAGTTAATGCCTTGACTTCCAGGCGAAGTCTGCTGATACCGAAAACAGCTAAATTAAGACCGGAAAACATGGCAGATTGGGCAATACAGAAACCAATGCCAATCCAGGTGGCAATGTTCATCAATAACGATTCGTTCATGTCAAAGCACCTTTTTTGAGAAACATTTCTATTGAAACAAATCCTTACTCATATCGTTCGCCCAACCAGTTTTTCCGAACAAAGCAGATCACGATAGTTTTTTACCAGCGGCTTTATAAATAGCATCTTGGGGCTGGTGGTGTATATCTTATCTTTTCGAACAAGCCCTTGACCGGTTGTCATACCCAGGCATTGCCAATTGGCAGCCTTGTAACAGGTGCCTTGATAATGGGTAGGATCTACAAAGGTCTCTATTAATACAGGACTATAGCCCCAGATCTTTTGCCAGTGTACTCTTATCTGTCTGCTGATTTGACCTAATACATGGCTGGCAAGATTTTTAACTTTTACCCATGGAAAAATCACAAACCGCGAATTATTAATGACCCAGGCCAGATTGTTCAAACGTTGGTTTTCCGTCCATCCAATCCAACGTTCTCTAATTCCCATGGATTTTGATGCACCGGAAAACAGAACACAACCTAATCGACCTTGTTTGCTTTTAATAAAATATTGCACTGTATATCCAAAGGGTTTATAGTATCCTAAGTAATGATACCGTGATACATATTCTTTCCATAGCGCTCTAATATCTTTATCTTTTACGATCTCCAGTTCTATCGGATATAGATCCTTGAGTTTGCAAGTTATTTCAGGCTGAGCCGCTGTTTTCTCTGTTATGGCAATCGATTTTTTAACTGTATATTTAGATTTTGTCTGCTTTTCAGGAAGTTGTAAAAAACCTTGTAACTCCAGCTTTTCTAATAACTTAAGACAGGCATCCATCTTGTTGGTTCCGGAGGCTGTATACCATTGCAGATTCTCTGCTATTGTCGCCACCAATTCTTGCCGGCTTAACTTCCGGCACAGCCTGACTGTTTCCTTTATTTCCTCAATCTCATGAACTGTTATTTCGCGGCCGCATTGGGTAATACCCGGAACCTTTTTTTTAAGCATAGATAGTTACTCCTTATTTGGTATTTGAGCTTCTTGCAGAAACAACGCATATATGCAATATATGGTATGTGCAGTGTGGTTTCATGTGTTTCAACAAGAGGCTTATTTATAAATATTATTTGACAACCGGCTTTTTATCATCTTAATATTAGGAACGTGGACGAAATAACTTTCCCAACTATGCATCACAGCTTCAGGCCGCCTTTGTCAAATCTCAAATCCAGGCTCAAATCACAAAAATCTTGAAATAGCTCGCTATTCCATCAACTTTTGTGATCTGAGATAGAACAAATTCGACCCAAATCTGTGCGCCTACTTGAGGAAGTTAATTCGTCCACGTTCCTTAACATATTGTATGCTGTGATTTAATTTCAGGCAAGTTGATTTTATTCAGAAAGGAAATATTATGATTTTAAGTTATAAAAGGATATTGAACATTAGTCTCTGTATATTAGGATTTTTTATTTTTATTGTTGGGTGCGAAGATAAGAATAAGACAACAGCGTCGCACAAAGAGATTGCCATTGTAGGAAATGTTACCATTTTGGATATTAAAGAAAATTACGAGACCTTGAATATTCAGAGTCCTGTTTTGAGTGCTACAATCTTTGAGTCTAAAGATGTTACAAACTATACTTATTTGTTGCTCGAAGATAAAACCGGCAAGGTATGGGCGGCCATTCCAAAAACACCGGTCAAGACCGGAGATGAAATAGCAATTACCGATATCGCGGTTATGAAAGATTTTTACAGCAAAACTCTTGAAAAAACTTTTGATATCATATTGTTTGCCGTTCCTTCAGAAGGATGTCCTTTTAAAGATGAGATGGGAGGCGAAATTGTTTCTGAAACGAATTCAAACATGATGCCAGGCAAAATGCCTCCGGCTACGATGTCTCCGGATATGATGTCTCCGGCCCCTACGCCTCATGGTGCTATGCCTGCTATGGGGGGCACAAAGAAATCCGGAGCAGCTCTTCAGGATATAAAAGTTAGTAAAGCTGTTGGAGAGGATGCTTATACAATAGAGGAAATTTATTCCAAAAAGGAAGAACTGTCTCAGAAAACTGTTATTGTTCGAGCGATAGTTGTAAAATTTATGCCTCAGATTATGGGAAAGAACTGGATTCATATTCAGGATGGAACCGGTAGCGCTGAAAAAGGGAATCATGATATTGCGGTGAGTACCCTTGACACCGTAGAAACAGGTAAAGAAATTATAGTTAAAGGAATACTCGGAATCAACAAAGATTTTGGAATGAGCTGCGCTTTTAGTACGCTTATTGAAGAGGCTTCAATCACACCCTCTCATCAATAGGTATGTATTTTTTTTCAATTGGCCCCATGAATATTTGTCGAGGCCTTTGGAGTTTCCAGTTAGCTCCGTCCATACTTTCTTTCCACTGAGCTATCCAACCGGGCAGCCTGCCGATTGCGAACATAACTGTGAACATGTTTGTCGGGATTCCAATGGCGCGCAAAACTATGCCGCTGTAAAAATCTACGTTTGGATAAAGATTTTTTTCTATAAAATAGTCATCATTTAAAGCAACCTCTTCAAGCTCTTTTGCAATATCAAGTAAGTGATCGTGAATATTGAGCTTTACAAGAACCTTGTCACACATTTTTTTCATTATTTTGGACCGCGGATCATATGTCTTGTAAACTCTGTGCCCAAAACCCATCAGCTTGTATGGATCATTTTTGTCTTTTGCTTTTTCAATTATTGTTTTTACACTATCGCTGCTTTCGGCAATTTCTGAAAGCATTTCAATAACTGCCTGATTAGCGCCGCCATGCAACGGTCCCCATAGCGCTGCGATTCCGGCAGAAATTGCAGCATAAAGATTAACTCTGCCGCTGCCAACCATCCTTACAGCGGACGTTGAACAGTTCTGTTCATGATCAGCGTGTAGAATCCAGAAGACATTTAAAGCTCGAACTATATCTTTATCTATATGATAAGGTCTGACAACATTATCAAACATCATGTTAAGGAAGTTTTCACAATAAGAAAGATCCGGTCTTGGATAAACAACCTTATACCCTCTAGATATTTTATAAGACATGGCAGCCAGGGTTCTTACCTTGGATAGAAGTCTTGAGACCGTTATGTTAATCTCTTCTTCTAAAGTCTGGAGTTCCGGATAAAAGCCTCTTAATGCATTAACCATTGATGATAATATGCCCATTGGATGAGAACCCCTTGGAAAATTCTGAAAAAATGTCTGCATGTCCTCATGCACAAGGGACTGGTCATTCAGCAATACTGAAAAACGGTTGAGTTCCTTTCTGGTTGGCAGAGTACCATTTATCAAAAGATAAGCTGTTTCTTTAAAACTTGAGTATTTGGCGAGTTGTTCAATAGGGATGCCGCGATATTTCAGAATTCCCTTTTCACCATCCATATATGTAATGGAACTGCAGCAGCTACCTGTGTTTGCAAAGCCGGGATCCATTGTAATCAAACCGGTGTTCCGGCGAAGATCCGAAATATCGAAAGCCTTTTCACCTTCTGTACCGGAGATAACAGGAAATTTATATGTTTGCCCTTGATATATAAGATCTACATATTCTTTGGCCATATTCTTGTGTCCTTTATAAATTTGTTTTTTTAAAAGAGTTAAAGTACTATAAAAAAATATTGCAGTCAAGTAGTCAGAAATACTATAATGAACAAAATTGTTGTCATTCCATTTAACGGGATTGTTGATTTTTTCGTCCACGTTCATAGAGGAGAAGCATTATGTCCTTTAAAGAAAATCTTTTAAAAAAGATTAAAATCGACAGTATATCAAAAGTTGTTCTTAATTCTATAGGCCCTTCCGACAGTGGTAAAAAGATTGACAAAGAAACAATGCGAAAACTTCTTGAAATGAGCTCTTATAAATTCAGCCGGGAGAGGGATCTTGATCTCTATATAAAGGAAGCTGATAATGGTATTGAGAAAATCCTGGTGCTGGATAACGATCTTTCAATTTATAAAACTACTGCTGAAGATGTAGGTATGCGCAAAAGTCCCACTGTAAAGGAAATGCTCAGCATCCGCAATGTTATCAAAATATTAAATGATAAAGATGTTGTTATCAGTAAAAAAGAGGAATCGCTTAAAACAATTCAAAATGAATTAATAGAAATGATAGACCTTTCTTTTAATAAATCTGATATTGAGGAAATTGAAAAAGATGGTTTGGATGCTTTGGAAAAATGGGATGCAGATGGTGTGATGGAATGTCTTTCTCTGTTTGCTGAATTACTTGGTTACAGGTCTCCGCCTAAGCCCCTGAAAATTATCAATCACATTGTTATGGGCTCTTTAACAAAAAAAGAGAGCGGGGAAGTTATGTTTGGTCCGGTAGTTATTTACAGCACAACTAATAACTACCTTAAACTTATTGATAAACAGATTGGAAGTCTTGATAAGGCAAAGATAGAACTTATGCACCATATTGCAGTTGGAAAGGAGGCTGCTCCATTTGAAGGGCCTTTGGTTTTTCAATACCTGAAGGAAGAGGTTTTTAAGCAGAATTTTTGAGTTCAAGAGTAATAATTATTTTGTGGTCGGGGCGAGAGGATTTGAACCTCCGACCCCTTGAACCCCATTCAAGTGCGCTACCAGTCTGCGCTACGCCCCGATTTTTTATTTCTAACACTTTGAATATGCCATGTCAAGAGATGGTGCGCTGTTCATTTTACTATGACTTCAAAAAATATACTAAGACCTGCTCGACTTAAACCTGGCGATAAAGTCGGAATCGCTGCTCCAGCGAGCCATTTTGATATGGAGAATTATAATTCCGGTGTTCATGTTTTGGAATCAATGGGATTCTATGTATCTGTTTCAGATGATATATTTGACAGAAACAGATATTTTGCGGGGTCTGATGTTCACAGGGCAAATTTGCTGAATAAACTTTTTGCGGACAGTTCAATAAAGGCTATTGTTTGTGCAAGAGGAGGATATGGCTCAATAAGAATTCTTCCATTATTGGATTATAACATCATACGGAATAATCCAAAGATTTTTGTTGGATTCAGTGATGTGTCTGCAATTTTATCTGCGATATATACAAAGTGCGGTCTTGTGGCATTTCATGGCCCAATGGTAACAACCCTGTCTGATGCTTCTCAAAAGACGAAAGAATCAATGACGGCTACTTGTTTTTCAGACACCAGGCTTGAAATAACAATAGAAAAAAGTATTGTACTCAGACATGGTTCGGCTTCAGGCATTGTTTCAGGAGGGAATCTTGCAACTTTATGCCATCTAACGGGGACTCTTTTTGAGCCCTGTTTTAAAGATCATATTCTTTTTCTTGAAGACAGGAGAGAGTCTGTCTATAAAATTGACAGGATGCTGACTCAGATGAAAATGGCCGGATGTTTTGACGGTATTGTCGGCCTTGTTACAGGTTTGTTTGAAGATTGCGGTGAGATGAAAGAAGTTTTTAGTGTTATTGATAATATTTTCAAGGACGAGGATATTCCTATTCTTGCCGGTCTTGAAGCAGGACATGGGAGAAACAATATTACTATTCCGTTTGGGATTACAGCAACTCTTGATTCTGATAAGCATTTACTTTCATTTCATGAGGTTGCTACAGCATAAATGGTTTACGGTTTACGGTTTACGGTTAACTGTTAACCGATAACCGTGAACCGACAACCGTGAACCGTGAACCGTGAACCGTAATATGTTTCGAATTAATGATTTGATGAGAAAGGGCGTAAAAGACAAAGTATTCCCCGGAGGTGTCCTTTTGGTCTCAAAAAATGATTCGATTATTTTTTTTGAGGCTTATGGATATGCAAATATATTTTCAAAGCGCATAATGACAAAAAACACTATTTTTGATTTGGCCTCCCTTACAAAGCCTCTTGCAACTACACTGGCAGTGATGAAGTTGATTCAGCAAGGAAAGCTGGATCTTGAGCAAAATCTTGGAACAATACTGCCTGAATCTATAGATACGGATAAGAAACAAATAGCTATTAAAAATCTTCTTTGTCATAATTCAGGCTTGCCTGATTATCGACCATATTATATTGAGTTACTAAAAATTTCGTATTATTTTCGAAAAAAGGCTTTAAGGGACTTTCTCATAAAGGAGCCCCTTTTACATCCAACAGGTAAAAATGTATTATATAGCGACCTTGGATTTATGATTCTTAACTGGGTTGTTGAAAAGGTATCAGGAAGATCTTCAGACTATTTTGTAAATCAAAATATTTACAGGCCACTTGGGCTTGAGCATCTTTTTTTTGCGAACCTTAATTCTGAGTGTAAGAGAGGTTTTTTTGCCGCCACAGAACTTTGCCCCTGGCGCAAAATACTTCTTGATGGTTTGGTACATGATGATAATGCCTATGTCGTGGGAGGTATAGAGGGGCATGCCGGTCTTTTCGGGACAGCTATGGATGTGAAGATACTCTTGTTTTCTCTTTTATCCGCTTTCCATGAATGTTCGTCAAAATTTATTTTTAAAAAGGATTTAATACATAAATTTTTTGAACGGCAACAAGGTTCAGACAGGGCGCTTGGTTTTGATACACCATCTTTACTTGATTCTAGCTGCGGCAGCCATTTTTCTAAAAGGAGTATAGGGCATCTTGGTTTTACCGGCACATCATTTTGGATGGATCTTGACAGGTCAATTATCGTTATACTTTTAACAAACCGTGTACATCCATCACGCGATAATAATAAGATGAAGAAATTCAGGCCGATATTACACAATACCGTGATGGAAATTATTTTGTAAGGAACGTGAATGAAATAACTTCCGCAAGTAGGCGCGCGGAAGTTATTTCATCCACGTTCCTAATGATTGACTTTTTACGCATTCATTAATTATAATAAAAATTTTTTAGAGATTGCCCTCTCGTGTATTGATGTTTTAAGGAATACATAAAATGGCAACATTCCTTAAACCTTGAACCCTGAACCTTGAACCCTTAACCGAATAACATATACGCTATTTGT
>JAJSZO010000058.1:0-3093 GCA_030262795.1 Deltaproteobacteria bacterium
AAGAATCAATATTACGATCAAGATTAATTTCAAACTGTTCATTTCAAATCTCCTTTCTTCCGTATTAGAGACTATCAAACGTATGTCACTGAGTTCTTTGGGGGTTTGTCAGTGAGCGAAAGCTCCCTAAGCCTGGAATTTCAAAAGGGAAATTGTTACCTTTTGGCCGAAGGCAGGGTTAAAGCCCCGCCCTCGGAAAGGCGCAACCCACACAAGGACGTGTCGTGTGGGTTGCGAGTTTACTTCACTTCAAAGGTCAAAGTAGAGGTCAATTTATACAGATCACACTCCTCAGGATCCGGATATGCATCTTTATAGTATGTCGCTATCAGCCAGACACCGGATTTGAGTATTTTTATCTTTGCTATCCCGTCTTTGTTTGTCTTGGTCGCATAGGCAAAGGTATTTTTTTCCGTAGAAAAGCCTGAATAAGTGGCAAACACATGATTAGACGAAAGCGGTTCCCCCTTTAAAGTCACTTTTACAAGTAAGTAATCCTTTTCAGTTAGATTCCCCGGATTTTCCAGTGGAATGATCTCAAGTTCATGGCCAAGCACTTTTGAAAAGGTTTTGCCTTCCCCTTTTCCAACATTCACAATACTCTTGGTGTACTTCTTCGAGTAAGAGCATTCGATAACGTTTTCCAGACCTTTTTTAGACTGTCCTCTTTTATATCCCTCGGTGGTCTTTGTAAAAAAACCTCCCTTTTTCTCGGCCACGACCAGATAGTTTCCCTCTTTCAGCGGTTTTTCTCCTCTGAATTCCACATCGGAATAGCGCTCAAAACCTATCCTCTTGCCCTTGTTGTCCAGCATATATATCTCTTCCAGATCAACATGGGTCATAAACTCATGGGCAGGCAGATAATGACCGTATCCCAGCATAAGTGTTATATCCTCACCAATCTCAGGTGTATAGTCTCTTACCTCTAACCAGAGATCGTGCGCACTTGCCTGATAGCAAGTTACTCCCAGAACCAAAGCAAGACACAATCCCAATACTCCTAATTGTTTTGCAAACATTCTCATTTCTTATTCTCCTTTTTTGATAATTAAGGTTGTCCGGCAATTTATTGTCGGACTCAAAAAAATCTTTATTATTCCCCCTTCTTGCTTATCACCCCCATTTCATTTTTTTTCGCCACACAGAAAACGACGAAAATATCTCATACATTTACAGGCAGTCTCCCTAGTTTGCTCTACTATCCTCGGCTACAACGTAAGGCGGGACAGATGCTTTGGTGGATTCGTTGCTTACGCTCCTTAATCCACCCTACGATTTTTGGGTATTGAGCTTAGACCTTTGTTTGATTACAGAAGTCTTCAGTATTAAATCAGCAGCCGTAGTTGAGAACTCTGAGTGTTTAAAAAAATAATTCTCAAGGTAAGTCATTCCGGAGTTGATTAACGAATAAATGATGCCGAAAATCTTAATTTGCATTTTATTTCTTCTTTAGTCCTACCAATCAATCTGTAGTCCAGCCCAGAAGGTTCTTGGCCAGGACACGGCGTAATTATTTGTTCCATAGCCGCTCCACACTGCCTGGGAATAATGTTCGTCAAAGAGATTGTTTACATCAAAAAACAGCCTGTATTCAGTCCCTCTTTCATCTGAAATATCATAATAAAGGCTTACATCCACGACATCGTATCCGTCATATTTCTCTGTGTTCTTATCATCGACAAAATACTCACCCACACTGCGCCATTTGATCCTGGTACCAAGACCAACAGGTAAAGTATATTTTAAACCAAGGTTGAATATCCTTTCCGGAATTCCTGTCAACTCTTTCCCTCCCAGAGAAGTATCGGAATTTTTTCGTATTTCGGTATTGATGAGGGAAAAATCTCCAAAAATCTCCAAGTCATCTACAGGTCGAAACTTTACCGCAAGTTCCATCCCTTTTCTTCTTGTTTCTCCGGAATTCTTAAATTCGCCGGATCCAGGAGGATCTTCCTGAATCTCGTTGTTGGTGTCCACAATAAATGCTGCCAGATCAATCCACAGAATCTCGACCGGTATAAACGTCAATCCCGCCTCATACTGTCTGACTTCCACCGGGTCCACATTGATTTCGGGATCGTATTTTGCCTCACCATCGGGCAAGGCAAATCCTTCAGAATAACTCGCACGAAAATCTAGCGGCTCCAAAATCCGGGAACGGAATCCAACCTTTGGGCTCAGATGATCGTAATCCTGCATGTCGTAATCAAAACCTGCGGTGCCTGGATCATAATTTTCATAATCGCCGCCAAAATCGTCGTAGCGAAGTCCCAGGTGTGGTCGAAAATACTTGGAAACTTCCATATCAACTTCCCCAAAGAGTGAAACCGTTTTTATATTGAACTTCCTGTCTTGAATCTGATCTGATCTGACCCGGTCGTTCGTCTCCCAGCGCTTCCAGTCCGTGTCTTCATAATAATACTCTGCGCCCAAAACACCGACTACGGGAAAGGAAGCCAACTGTTTGTCAAAATTGAGGCTTGTACCTGTGCCATAAACCTTTCGATCATAATTCCTTTCAGTCTGTCCCCCAGGATCATATCCAAATTTAGCAAAACGTGTAAAATCCTGCTGGGTAGAGTATACCCAGAAAAGGAGCCGAAGCTCTTCCGAAAGAGTATAACCCAAATCTAATCTCTGGGTACGGAATTCTTTTTCACCGCCGTCATCTTCGGCATTAACAGCTTGTTTTCGGGCTTCATCTTCGTCGTCGAATTGTTTTTTGGGAATATAACCTGGGGCATCCCAGTCAGATTCGTGGAAGCGAAATGAGAGGCTGGCATCCAGATTCTCCATCACATCGTATGTAAAACGGGTCGAAAAATTTCCTTTAAGCCATTCCTGATTATCCTGATAGCCGTCTGTACTGTAAAATTGGACAGCCGTATTATTGTGCAAACAAGAGCCGAATGTAGTTCCAAATGCCCCCTGCACATCTACAGTATCATAGCTTCCATATTCGGTTTTAATCTGGTTGTAAGTCCCTTTCTTTTTGGTATGAAAAGAAAGGGATCCTCCGCGGGCAAAATTGCCAATCAGAGCCGAAGATGGACCCTTATAAACCTCAAGCCTTTCAATCTCCAGCGGTAT
>JAJSZO010000058.1:3193-12862 GCA_030262795.1 Deltaproteobacteria bacterium
AGTCCCTTTCTTTTTGGTATGAAAAGAAAGGGATCCTCCGCGGGCAAAATTGCCAATCAGAGCCGAAGATGGACCCTTATAAACCTCAAGCCTTTCAATCTCCAGCGGTATGATGACATTCATGTCTGCATAGCCGTCAGCATGAGACTCTCCTTCATTCAAGGGAATACCGTTTATGTATACAGCTCCATCACCTCCGTGACCGGCGCCGCCAAACCCTCTTATGGAAAAAACATTTGCCACCCCTCCCATATTGTAGTTACCGATCTCCACCCCGGGAACCTCTTTTAGAATGTCGCTAGGTCTGTGAAGTTTTAGCTCTTCAAATTCTTCAGTGCCAACAATATTGACAGTGGCAGTATAATCAGATATGGGTACAGCCTCACCCTTCACGGTAATATCATCCAACTTGATGGCCTCTTTTTCCCCGTCTTCTCCAAAACAAAAACAAGGAATCACAAATGTCAGAACACAAAGCGACATCAAACAAATACGAATTGTTTTCATTCTTTTTCTTCCTCCTAATATTTAATGTGGGTTAAAAAATTTGGTACTCCCTACAAAGCAATACAGGGTTAGAAATACCGCAATGTCTTGCTTTGCAAACATCTGATTTTTCGCTATGTGCTGCCAGAAGCTATGATATGTAACTTATTGAAATTATTGATCACCACTGTTTTGTAGGGACTACCCACTTTTCAAACGGACTCTAACAACTCCTCATAGCCAATAGGCTAATAAGCTGGTAAGTTAGCCAGCAGCTCAACAGATAAGAGTTTGCCCAAAGGACGTTCCGAATAGCGTAGGCGTAGGTATTTCCATTTTGACGACTTGTGAAACAAAATGAAGCTAAGTCAAGGTTTGGGATGTTAAGGATAGCCCTTGGAGGATTATTACTCTAAATTTGTTTGACGAAGGAACGTTCCGGTGATATAAAAAAATAGAGGCGTCCTCACCCCGAGGAGGCTTTTTCCCAGGGAAGGCAGCTTGCAAACCCTGGCCGGTTCCGCTGCCTTCCCTTACATCTTGGTTTTCTTATGTACTCCGACTTCCTTTGTTGTAATTTCCGCGTTGATAACGCTATTCAGATAGAGAGCGTAACAACTCAATAGCCCTCACGATAAATCTTTCAAATCGTCACTTTGTCGTATGAAAGGTCAAAGAAGCCGCAAACCAAACAATTTGTTTGCCTTTGACCGGAACCACGAGCTTGGCATTGATCAATTGAAGGCCTGGAGGACCAACTTGAACTAGAACTGAGGTTTCGTCTTTTGCAGGTTCAAGATCATGGATTTTTGCCATGTTGCTTGTTTTTGAGAGACTTGCCTTTAAAGTCTGTTTTCCTTCAAAAAAGACCTTTACCGGCAAGCTGTCCCCTTGCTTCAAGCTGGTGGGGTCTTTAAGCGGGACGATTTCAAAGCGTTGTCCCACAGGCCCTGAAAGAAAAGCACACCATTTGACTATGTGTTTAGTATGCTTATAAGAACGCCCCTCTTCCACGATCTTCAAGCCTTTACGTTCGCGCTGGTTCTCCCAGCCATCTATCGTCTTCAGCCAGTACCGGTTATCCAGCAAAGCGCTGACAGCGCAAAAGGCTTCATCTGCCATAACCCGGCATCCTTCTTTCTCTTGATCTATATCAAGTCCGACCGGCCAGCCGTTTTCCGTGTATCCGGTGACATCCTTAAGCCTGGCGGATTCATAAGGATCAGCTTTGCCTTCGTGACCAAGGGCAATTGAAAATCCTCCTTCTATCTCTTGCACCCACATATCATGAGCAGACAAAGACTGAGCAAACAGAACGATCACTGCACAAAATGAAACACAAAACAATATGCACTTGTTCTTTTTCATTTGGTTCCTCCTACTTAAGATGAATTGCAAATCTTGTTGATGTTGTTTGCGGGTTGCTGGAGTCTGAATCAACTTCTGATTCCGGCAACTCATTTAGATGTGTAGAAAGTCAAAGAAGCAGCATACCAGATGACCTCTTTATCCTTGACAGGCACTTCTACCTTGGCATTAACAAACTGAAGTCCTTTTTGTGCTACCTGAACATAAAAAATACCATTATTTTTGATCAACTCAAGATTATGGGTTTTGCTGATTTTTGTAAGTCTGACTGATTGTAACTCTTTGCCCATATGAAAGATCTTGACCGGCAGAAGGTCTCCCTTTTTCATGCGGGTGGGATCTTTTAACGGTACAATTTCAAATCTTTGACCAAGTGGTTCAGTCAAAAAATTGTGCCATTTTTCGATATGTTTTGTATACTTAAACGATTGTCCTTCTTCTATAACCTCAAAATTTCCTTCCACTTTGTCGTTTTTCCACACCCTTTTCCCTCCTTCAGTGGTTATCATCCAATATTTATTATACACAAAAGCAGTAATCGCGCTGAATTTCTCAGGAGGAAAAATGTATGAACCAAACTTGTCCTTCTTCCATGTAACGGTTATGGGAACGACCTGCCCATTATCCCGGTATCCTGCTGCGTGTATGACCCTATCAGCCTCATAAGGACTAAATTTACCTCCATCACCCTCAACGTGCCCCTTGACTATTTCAAAGCCCGAATCGGATCTATTCAGCCACCAGTCATGAGCCATTGATTGTGAAGAAAGCAACAGGACTATTGCCAAAGCCGTAATACATATCTTTTTCACTGGTAATCTCCTTTTATTTTTAGTAGTTAAAGGTTATAGAGCCATATACTGCGAGGCCATCGCCTGGCGTATACCCATACCCACTGGAACTATCCCAAACGTAGCCATAATACTCCTCATCAAAGAGGTTGTGTACATCTAAGGCGTATGTTAAATTATTTCTGATGTGGGCAAGCCTCATGTGAACCAGGGTATAACCCCCGTCCTTTTCCTTTGTGTTTGCTGAGTCAATATAGTAGTCTCCCAAAGACTCCAGCCACAGGCTTGTGGAAATATTGTAGGGCAAGCTAAAATCAACCCCCCCCTTGGCCGTATAAGGGGGAACGCGTTCTATGTTCTTGCCTTTTGAGGCCTCACTAATACCTTCAATATATTCGCCCTCCTGGGCCGTATAGGCAGCCCAAATGGCGACCCAGTCTGAGGGCGTTAAACTGACGGACGCATCCCACCCCTTTCGCTTTGTTTTACCGACGTTGTCAGACCAATTCAAAACGCTTACCCACTTCACCTCGTCAGCTGCGGTCATTTCCCAGTAGGCCAACCGGAAGGCGAGCCAGTCTGTGGGCGAACATTTGGTTCCTACTTCCCACCCGTCGTTCTTGGAGTATGAAATGTCAGGCTTGGTTCCTATGCCAAAACGGTTTTGTTCGGATGGAAGCTGGAAAGACCGGCCCCAGTTTCCATAAATATTGTATCCGGTCAAAGGTGTGATAACCAGGCCCAGCTTTGGTTGCCAGATTGTCCCGAAATCGGTCATCTCATGCCTTTCACCCGCTATCGGGTTTTCGAGCTCCCCATCGAAACGATCCATGCGGATGCCGGCCATTAGTCGAATCCAGTCGGTAAAAACAGCGTCGGCACTGATATAGCTTCCCCAGTTTTTATTGGTGTATTCAAAATTCCAAGGCTTTCCCTGGTAAGTTCTCCACGGCCCCCTGACACGGTTATCCGTTGGTCTATATCTATTGTGGGTATTGTCGGAATATTGAAAATCCAGGCCCCATTCAAGCTTCAGGTTCTTGATGCCGATATCGGCTGTTTCAAAGTAGAGTTTGGAAAGGGCCCCGTACTGGTTGTCATCTCTGTACCTTTCGCCCTGATCCCCGCCCGGAGACCATGTGGACCAACGCGTTCTGGTCATTTTTTGCCAGTATGTCTTTAGTGACCACGCAAGTTCTGGGGTAAATTGATAATCGAAGTGTGCGCTAATATGTTCGTCTTCCTGCTCGCCTCCATCAGTCTTTGAGTCCACCATCATCTGGTTTGGATCTTGTTCAGCAAGCTTTTTAGTCAGATATCCTGGAGAATCCGTTTCCCATTTGAAATATCTTGCGATGACGCCCGCACTTAATTTGTCGTCGTTGGTTTTGTAAAACCACTTTCCGGAAAGATCTCCCTTTTGCTGATCCGAATGATCCCGGCAGCCATTACTACTGCGGTAGCCAACAAAATAAGTCTGAGAAAAACCATCTTCTTCCCTGGCCAACAAAGCGTTGCCTTCCACAGTATCCCAAGAACCATAAAGGACTTTTCCCTCTGTCCGGTTTCCTCCCCGCTTGGTGAAAACATTGAGATTCCCGGCCAAGTTGTATGCTCCCCACCTAGGGTCAACAGTGCCCCGCAACAACTCCATCCTCTTGATTTCCAATGGGAAAAACGGCTCCAGATTGACGCCCCCTGCTGTTCTGTTCCAGGGTATGCCGTCAACGATCAGGGCCATGACACTGCTTCCGGGCATAAAACCCCTGATGCCGGGGTTGCCGGCACAAACCCCCTGATTGTAGTAGGCATAATAGGCCCCGGGAAGCCTCCTCACCAGTTCCATGCTGCTGTTTGGAGACCCGTGGATAAGTATATCCTCACCGATAACATCGACCGAAGCCGGGATATCCTCTGTTGCAAAATAACTCCGCTTTTCGCTGACCGTCACTGTTCCTATCTTCATATAGGTTTTGCTCTTTTCTTCTTCTGTTTGAATGACACTTATTTGCTCTTCAGCCGACGCTGATTTGTTAAGAAATGGAAGCATTGTCATGCTAATGAGCAGCGTTGTAAAAAAGATCTTCCTCATAATTCCTCCTTTTTTCCAACAAATGAGTTACAGGTTCATTCGGGAGTTAGTCTCGGGGCTGGCAACCACATGATTGACATGCATCTGGTTGACAGGGGGTGAATCGGGGGTATTAAAATACACGAGACATACCTCACCCCGAGGGGGCTTTACTGGAAAGGCGGCTCGCAAATCTTGGCCAGCGTCTGCTGCTTTCCCTAACTTTTTTATCTGTGTCTTTCTATCACCCCCTCTTTTTTTTGCTGTCTCTCTTTGTAGGCGTTATGCATAACGCTGCTTAGCTACAGAGTTTCACAAGACGAGTTGCAAATATTCCCGACAGCCATCCTGTTTCGATGCCCCTACTTTATGAAATACCCTGAAACTTTCCACTGACCATCTTTCTCCATCATCGGGGTAACAGTTTCTATGGCTGATTTCTTTTTATCAAATGTGGTTTCATATTGGATTACCACATACTTTCCATCAGGAGCTCCCGGCAAGGTCTCGGTGTATGCAGCGGTCTTGAATTTTCTCAATTTGAGCTTGCCGAGTGGAATTCGGACAGACTCTAAAGCGATCTTCCATTGTTGCAATGATACTTTTTGCTTGAAAATGTGCGCTGCCTCATTCCAGCTTTCTGAATACTCGCCTGAGTCAACAAGAGACAACCATGATTCAGCAACCTTTTGGGCCTCTTTTTCTACACTCTGATCAGCATGAACAGTCGCCGCTACAACAATAATCAGCACAACGCCGGCAAGAACTGAACCAAGAGAAGTCTTCATTATCCAAATCCTCCTTTGAGTTATTTATAAATTTGCTTTTGTGTGCAAAACCGTCTTGCAAAGCAAAAATTCTTAGAATTCAAACGCAACTGATGCATAGTAGCTTCTTTCGTCTCCCGGCGAATAGTCGTAGCCGCCGTTGTCCCAAACAAAACCACTGTATTCTTCATCAAAGAGATTTCTGACATGAAAACCAAAGGTGGTTTTCTTGATCTTATACGCCATATCCAGATTTACCACGTCATAATCTCCGTCCCTTGGTAATTCGTTTTCTTTATCTATGGGATAATCACCCTGAGACTCCCACCATAATGAGGATGAAAACCCACTTGAATGGTCAAAATCGACTCCCAGTTTAGAGGTATACTCAGGGATATTTTGTATATCTTTGCCTTTATATGTTATTATATTACCTGATTTATCGTAACCTGGATCAGTGTAAACAGCATTAGTTTTTGAGTATGCCCCCCACAAAGTAATCCACTCGTGAGGTCTCACAGAAAGCCCGATATCCCATCCATCTCTATCAGTTTCACCTATATTTTCCGGATCTCCCTGCGCATTAGTTTTGACTTCATCCGATGCGTTTTGCTCCCAATAAGAGAGACGAACAGCAAGCCAATTTACAGGAGACAACTTTATTCCTGCTTCCCAGCCATCGTTTTTTGAATAATCAAGGTCATCATCATTAAAGCGTTGAGTCCATCCAATCTGAAAAGAGCGACCCCAATTAGCAAAAAAATTATACCCCTGAACAGGAGTAACTACCATACCAACTTTCGGCTGCCAGATATTACCGTAGTCTGCCATATCAGACTTTGTGTTGTTTTTTTCAAAATCTCCATCAAAACGGTCAACACGAAGAGCGCCTGTCAACCGTAACCATTTATTTACTTTGGTGTCAGCCGCGATATAAGTTCCCAAAAACCACTGCTGATAGTCATAGTCCCTAAAGATTCCATCAGCTCGCCGGACACGGTCATTGGTTTTCCAACGCTGATATATACTATCTTGATACTGATAATCTACGCCCCATGTGAGTTTAAGGTTTTCGACACCCCAATCGGCCGTTTCATAGGTGAGTATAGAAATTGCTCCGGATTGCCTTTCATCAGTGAATCTTTCCTGCTGATCACTGGTTGGTTTGAATTGTACCCAACGTGACCGCTCTAAATCCTGAGTATAAACTTTGAAAGAATAATGCAGCCTGTCGGTAAAGTCATAATCCGCATGCAAACTGATCTGGCGATTTTCCTGTACTCCGCCGTCTGTTCTGGAAAACTCCTGCATTTGCTCAGGATTATCATTAAACTGATCTTTGGTCAGATAACCTGCTGAATTTGCATCCATATCAAAAAACCTGGCAATAGCCCCTACGCTTAACCTGTCATCGTCAGTGGTATAAAACCACTTGCCGGACACCGCCCCTTTTTTCACATCAGAATGGTCTCTATAACCGTCTGTTCGGCGGTAGCCCACAAAATAGGTTTGGGAAAAACCGTCTTTTTCTCTGGCAATGATGGCATCGCCTTCGCTGGTCTGGAAACTGCCGTGAAGAAGTTTAACTTTGGAATAATTTCCACCCTGTTTGGTAAACACATTTACATTACCGGCAATGTTATTTAATCCATAACGCGGGTCAAATGTTCCTTTAACAAGTTCGATCCGTTCCAATTCAAACGGAAAGAATGGCCGCAAGTCCATATATCCGCTTGACAGGTTATTGGGAATACCGTCCACATACAGGCCCACAGAGTCACCCTTATTCGGATCAAAACCCCTTATGGCTACACTGCCGTGAATTACGCCCTGGTTCCAGTCTTGATAATATACTCCCGGAAGTTTTTTCAGTGCCTGCATGGAAAAATCAACATTTTCATTTTCAAGCTGTTCTGTGCCAATCACATCAACAGAGCCGGGAGAATCCGCGGTAGTTAAATAACCCGCCTTTTCGGATACTGTAACTGTACCAATTTTCATATAAACCCTGCTTTGTTCTTCCTCTGTTTCAACAGACATCGGTTCATCTCCGAAAACAGGGGACACGAACAACATGGCAATTACGAATATTGGTAAAAAAAGTGTGCTGAGCTTCATTTTGCTCTTCAATTTTTTCATCTGACTTTCTCCTTTTGTTGTACTTTTTTTGAAAAAGTGTTTATCTGAAACCATTTTTATGACCTCAGATGCTATTACATCAGCTCAAAAGCAATCGTAAGCTCTAGGGGAATCTCACCTTTGAAAAGATGCTGGGGTGGTCTTGGAAACGGGGCCGCGGCATGAATGGCCTTGAGCGCTGCTTTGTCCAGGGATTTTTGCCTGGAACTCTTTATAATCTCAATATTTAAAACCTCTCCCTGGGGAGTAATCACAAACCGCACGGTTACGAATCCCTCTATCTGTCTGGCTTTGGCGGTTTCAGGATATTTCTTATGTCTTTCTATTTTGAGCCTCACCATCTCAAGGTAGTTAGCCTCGGCATCGCCGGAATCTATTAATTCTCCGGGGTCCCAGTTGGCAACATTAAGGCCTGGGGTGTCAGGAACATCCGGCATGCCGATTCCTTCCATAAGACTATCCGGCAGATTTTTATCAACGGGCTCTACCTTTATCGGCTTAAAAGAAGGAGTGCGCCGGGTTACCTTGAGTCTCTTTACGTCTTCCGGCTTTATCTCCTTTGGCCTGTGGCGTGGCCTGGGAATAGATCTTGCGGACGGTTTGGACACGTTCTGCAAGGTCATCTCAATATAGCTCAATGCATCTGACCTGTAGATCCCGGATACATGCATGAGTATAAGAAAATGGATAGCGAGAGAGACTCCCACTAAACCGCGAAAAAGCCGGTTGGTTTTTTTCTTATGCATAGTTTTCTGAACCTAAAACTCTTTCTCTGTCGCCAGGCAAAGTCTCCCTGCTCCCGCTGCCTTGACCACGTCCATAACTTTTACGGCCTTGTTCAGGATTACTGCCCGATCTGCTCTGATAACGACCAGCTTGTTCTTGTTTTGACCGATCATTTTTTTAATCCCGTTAAAAAGTTCGGCAAGAGAAACTTCCTCTGTTCCGAGAAATGATCTTCCTTGCTGATCTACAAAGACGGTAATTACTTTCTCGGTTTGAGGGGCAGCCGCCTTAGCCTGGGGAAGTTTGATCTTGATCCCTTCATCAACCATAAAATTGGTTGTAAGAAGAAAATAAATTAAAAGAAGAAACACGATGTCAATCAGCGATGTCAGAGGCATCTGCACTTGATAGCGCTGCCTTGTTTTGCGGTGAACCAGCATGATAACATTCCTTTTTTCTTAAATTTCAGGCACCAGAATTTTCGGTTTTAAGCCCTTTCCTTTTTCCTACGGCCTTGATAAAGGTGACGGTTCCGTCCTGAAGCTGGGTCTCATAATCGTCCACACGGGAAATCAGATAACTGTGAGCCACCATTGCAGGAAGCGCCACTGACAAGCCCAAGGCTGTGGTCATCATGGCCTCCCAAATCCCTCCGGCGAGAACAGCGGCATTTACCTTGCCGCCCATCTGCTGAATCACCATGAATGCCTTCATCATGCCGACAACCGTTCCGAGCAGACCGAGCAACGGAGCGATATTCGCGATAGTAGCGAGCGCCTGAAGATATCGGGAAAGTTCCCTGACCTCTCTTTCTGTTGAATTTATGATAACTGTTTCTAATGTTTCGTGATCTTGCTCTGCGACCTCAATGGCCTCAACCAGAACCCTGCCCATAGGCGATTTGCTTTCTATTGCCAGCTCAAGTGCTTTGGCAGAGTTACCGTTTCTTACATGCTTAGCTATCTCTCTTACCAACCCATCGCCGCGAATGCGCACCCGTGCAAAACAGATGACCCTTTCCACGAAAACAGCCAGGGCCACCACCGAGCAAAGGATAATGGGGTATACTAAGATGCCTCCCTTTGCAAAAAAATCAAACATATTATTATCTCCCTTCTTTTTTCCACCTTCTCTACCCTACCCTCTCATCTTCTTCCTCTCACCTTCTCATCTTCTTCACTTCCTACCTTCTCATCTTCTTCACTTTCCTACTTTCCCACCTGCTCACCTGCTTCCTCTCCCACCTTCTCACCCTCCACTTCCCAAATATCCGCTTCTCCATCAAAATTCAAATCCTTCGCGCGCTTCACCAGGGCCTCCG
>JAJSZO010000059.1 GCA_030262795.1 Deltaproteobacteria bacterium
GAAGTATGCGCATCAACAACAAACCGTAATTTTAACGGCCGGATGGGCAAAGGCGGAGTGGTGCATCTTATGAGCCCTGCAACAGCGGCAGCAAGCGCCATATCGGGTTATATTACAAATTCAAGTTTATATAAATCAGAAATTTGAAAACTAAATAATGAGGCGGCGGAAAAGAATTATGAAAAATTTCAGCGGAAAAGTGCTGTTCCTTGAGAAATCAGATATCAATACAGATGAAATAATTCCTGCAAAATACCTTACGGAAATTTCTAAGGAAGCGCTTAAACCCTATCTTTTAGAGGATCTACAACTGGATGGATTTGCTCCCGGAAAGGATATTGAGGGAAAAAGCGTAATCATAACCAGGGAAAATTTTGGGTGTGGCTCTTCGAGAGAGCATGCCCCATGGGCACTTGATGTAAATGGCATCAATATGGTGATCGCAGAAAGTTTTGCAAGGATATTCAGACAGAACATGTTCAACTGCGGAATGATGGCAATAGAACTGCCCGCCCAGAGCATAGATCATCTTTTCCGGATCTTTTCAGGCAAAGAGACATCCATCGAAACAGATCTTGAAAAAAATGTATTTATTCTTAAAGCTGATGGGCTTGAAGAAGAAACAGGTTTTTCAATATCCGACTTTGATCGCTTTCTTGTTGCCTCCGGCGGATGGGTGGAATACGCTGATGCTAAATATTAACTCTGAAATAAAACAAACATTAATTACAAAATATTAGCGTGATAGTAGTACTACCTTAAAAGGACTGGCGTTTTGTGAAAACCGGAAAGATCAACGAACGAAGAATTGAAGAACCGGAGGTAAAGAATGAATGATTCTATGGGTACAGGTATCAGTTTTAAGGAAGCGAGTACACGATTCATGGGTGTCTTTGGCGAACAGGAACTACTGGTGCGACCCATAGGGGTAAAACTGATTCCAAAAGGAAAAGATATTCCACAGGGCACGAAACCTCCCGGTGAATACCAGGGCATTGCCTGGTGCGAAGCGGTTAAAATCGCTGCAACCAAAGATGAGGCGATTGTGATAAATAGAGACAATGTGGGTTGTCCTGCCGCTGCTATTGCCCTTGGTCTTGTTGACGAGTACGAGAAAAAACCTTTAGGAGGCAAGAGAAAATACACCAACATGATGAAAGAAACCGCATCTCCTGCTGACTTCACACAAGGGTTTGTTTATGCCTGCAAGGAGAGCGACAATATGCAATTTGCACTCTTTGGAAAAGAGGACACAGGTCGCTATGAAACACTGGGGGTGGCACTGAAAGCCGTTTCCGGGATGACGGCAATTCAACCAGCCATTATGGATGCTGCAGTGGCCTATCCGGCAGATAAACTCGACATGGCACCCGATGTGGTGATCCTTGGAGTAACGCCAAAGCAGACACTGCTCGCAATTCAGGGCTACAATTTCCTTACCGGTAGTCGTTTTGAGATGAGTACCATCGGCATTAGAGCCGTCTGTGCAGACTTAACAGCCTTGCCTTTTTTGGAACAAAGGATGAATGGTTCTTTTTTCTGCCTCGGAGCAAGAGCGCTCGGCGGATGGGAAGGCGATCTGTTGGGATTGGGCATGCCGTTTTCGATATTTCAGATCATGGTCTCGGGCATGGAGAAATCAGCACACGGTTTTCCCTATAAGGCATATCATTAATAGGGAAGAGCACAACCCTAAGAGGAAAAAAGAGATGAATTTTCAGGAAGTGATATTATCGTTACAGAAATTTTGGGCGCGTAAGGGATGTGTGCTGGTTCAACCATATGACATAGAGGTTGGTGCCGGAACATTTCATCCGGCGACTCTATTAAAGGTGCTTGGCCCTGAACCCTGGAATGTGGCTTATATTCAGCCCTCAAGACGTCCCACGGATGGCCGTTATGGCGAAAATCCAAACAGACTCCAACATTACTATCAGTTCCAGGTAATACTCAAACCTTCTCCAATAGATGTTCAGAAACAGTATTTGCAGAGCTTAAAGGCACTTGGAATAGACAGCCTTGAACATGATATCAGATTCGTTGAAGATGACTGGGAGTCACCCACACTGGGCGCCTCCGGTCTTGGCTGGGAAATCTGGTTAGATGGCATGGAAATTACACAATTTACATATTTTCAGATGGCAGGCAGTATTGAATTGCATCCCGTATCCGTAGAAATTACTTATGGCCTTGAACGTATCTCCATGTACTTGCAGGGTATTGATAACGTTTATGATTTGCAATGGAATAAAAATATTACTTATGGCGATATATATCACCAGCAGGAGATTGAGCAGTCAACATATAATTTTGAGCTGGCAAATGTTGATATGCTGCTTGATTTTTTCAATAAGTACGAGGCCGAAAGCATTCGTATTATTAAAGAAAAACTTGTTATTCCTGCCTACGAGTACTGCTTAAAGTGTTCACATATCTTTAATATACTCGACGCTCGCGGAGCAATAAGCGTTACAGAGAGAACCGGTTATATTGCACGTATTAGAAATCTTGCGAGAGCTTGTGCAGAGCAATATCTGGCACAAAGAAAAGCAAAAGGATTTCCCTTAAAAATTAGAGGCAGAAATGGACAGTCTATTACTTGAAATAGGTACGGAAGAAATTCCTGCAGGTTATATAGAGCCTGCTTTGAATGCATTATCGACGATGCTTTTAAAGAAGTTGATTGATGGACGTATTGAACATGGAACTGCTGAGACTTTTGGAACACCGAAAAGACTTGTTCTTGAGGTTAAAAATGTTTCAGACAGGCAGAGACCTCTTACAACTGAAGTGACAGGGCCTCCGGCAAGCATAGGATTTGACAAACAAGGTCATCCCACCATAGCGGCAGAAAAGTTTGCTGAGAAAGTCGGTAGTTCCGTTAAAGATCTGATAATCAAGGAGACGAAGAAGGGTGCTTATTTATGCGCAAAAAGGGTAGAAAATGGTTTAAAAACAGAACTTCTTCTGAAAAACATACTTCCTGATCTGATTACAGCTATACCTTTTCCCAAAACTATGAGATGGGCGGATGTGGCTGTTGAATTTGCAAGACCGATTCATACCATACTTGCTCTTCTGGGGAATAAAATAATTCCTTTTATGGTGGGAAATATTAAAAGCAGCAGATACACATCAGGTCACAGTTTTATGCAACCCTGCAGAATAAAGATTTCTAACCCGGATGAATACATAAAAGCCCTTGGTTCAGCTTATGTTCTGGTAGATTCAAAAAAACGAAGGGAAATTATTGAATGCGAGACAGCAAAACTTGCAGAGAGACTGAACGGCAGGGTGCTGCAGGATGATGAACTCGTTGATATTGTAACCAATCTTGTTGAATACCCGGCAGTCGTTGCCGGAAAGTTTAATACAAAATTTCTTGAGCTTCCTGATGAGGTTTTGATTACTTCCATGCGGGAGCATCAGAAATATTTTAGTGTAGTTGATAAAAAAGGCAAGCTTATATCCTGTTTTATCAGCGTTAATAATACGCTTGCAAAGGATATGTCGCTTGTTGCAAAAGGGCATGAAAGAGTACTCAGAGCCAGGCTGGAAGATGCCCGGTTTTTTTACAGAAGTGATTTAAAATCTTCTTTTGAAGACTGGATAGAGAAACTGAAACGCGTACTTTTTCAGGCCAGCCTCGGATCAATGTACGAAAAAGTAATACGCGTCAAAAAGATAGCAGAATATCTATCAGATGAAATTTTACATGATTCCGATTTGAATCAATATATGTCGGACCTTAAAAAACATGCGGCAAGAGCTGCGTTGATGTGCAAAGCAGATCTTGTGAGCCGGGTGGTAGTTGAATTTCCTAAACTTCAGGGCGTTATGGGAAGAATTTATGCTCTGAATGCCGGAGAACCGGATAATGTGGCATATGCAATTGAGGAGCATTATCTGCCCAGATATTCCGACGGACCGCTTCCGGAAACGCTTACAGGTTCCATTCTCGGTATTGCCGACAAAATTGATTCAATATGCGGATGTTTTGTTGCCGGACTCATTCCAACAGGGGCTTCTGATCCTTATGCGCTCAGGAGGCAGGGCATTGGCATTATTCAGATCATGCTTAACAAAGATTTTTCTTTTTCCATAGTTAAGATGATAGAAAAGAGCATGAAACTTTTTTCTCAAAAAAGTGATCAGGAGTTTAAGAAAAATGTTGAAAATGTTTACTCTTTTCTGAAAAATCGTATTGCCCATCTTCTTGCCGAAGAAGGATTTTCAAAAGATATTATATCAGCAGTCATAAGTGTTACAGCAGACCATGTACCAAATATATGGAACAGAGTTAGAGCGTTAGAAAAGCTTAAGACCAAGCCGGACTTTGAGCCATTGTCTATCGCTTTCAAGCGTGTGGTTAATATAATAAAAAAAGCTGAACACCCAAAGAGAAAAGAAATTGACGAAAATCTGTTTCAGGATAAATGCGAGATAGCTCTATTTGAAGCATCTAAAGAAGTTAAAAACAAAATTTTTAATGATCTTGATAAAGGACTTTTTGACCAGGCTCTTTATGATATAGCTTCTCTACGCAACGTCGTGGATGATTTTTTTGATGGAGTCATGGTTATGGCTGAAGATAATGATCTTCGGGAAAACAGGCTTGCTCTTCTTATTAATATAGCGAACATGTTCGGTCTGTTTGCTGATTTTTCAAAAATTTCCACGCCAATGCATAGTTAGTGCCTGAACGGAAACAATGGCGTTAGTGTTTAAATAAATGATTGAGGAAAAAATAGATGGCTGAGAGAGTATGTCCTGTATGGGTTGGTTATCTTCTTGCTAGTCCTGTAAGAAAATTATTTCAAAATCCTAAAAAGATACTCGCCCCATATGTGGAGGACGGGATGAAGGTTTTAGATATTGGCTGTGCAATGGGTTTCTTCAGTTTACCCCTTGCACAGATGATCGGTTCAAACGGAAAAGTCATATGTGTGGATGTGCAAGAGAAGATGATTAAGTCACTCGAAAAACGCGCACAAAAAGCAGGATTGGCCAATAGAATTGAAACACGCGTATGTCGCCATAATTCACTTGATCTGGATGACCTTAAGAGAAAGATCAATTTTGCTTTTGCATTTGCTGTTGTACACGAAGTTCCTGATGCTCACACATTTTTTTCTCAAATATATGAAACGATAAAACCTACTGGAATATTTTTTGTAGTAGAACCAAAGGGGCATGTATCAGAAAAGGATTTCGAAATAACTATTTCTATTGCTGAACAAAATGGTTTTCATGTAATGGACAGTCCCAAAATAGGTCGCAGCTATACTGTCCTTTTGGGGAAAAAATGAATGTTAAAATGGAAATATCTAAAACACTAACAACCGCTTTATGCAAGAACCTATAAAACAAAAACACGCCTTCGCATGTCCAGCCTTGTAACTCCCTCTTCTTCTGCCATTTGCAATGCTTTTTTGAAATCATCTGTTGAAAGCGACTCGGAAAGCTCTTTTACTTCATAGGCTCTGCCGCATGGCCTGTACTGGGGCATTATGTTTACATAGGTATTTTTCGAGATTTTATTTGCTATAAATCTCATTATATCGCGCGTTCCTGCAAGACCGCCTGGAAGAACAAGGTGTCTTATCAAAAGTCCCCTTCTTGCGATGCCTGATTCATCTATAACAAGGTCTCCAACCTGCCTGTGCATCTCAATTACTGCCTTGCGGGCAACTTCAGGATAATTTTCCGCATTGCAGGTAATCTCAGCAACTTCAGGGTCCCAGAATTTAAAATCAGGCATATATATATCAATCACACCATCAAGCAGTTTTAAAGTATCTACCCTGTCGTAACCGCTTGTATTATAGACCAAAGGAACATTCAAGCCTTCCTCGACAGCAATTTCAACAGCAGAGAGTATTTGAGGTACAACATGGGAGGGGGTAACAAAATTGATATTGTGGCAGCCCAAATCTTGAAGATTAATCATCATGCCGGCTATCTGCCTATCTGTCACCTCCTCGCCTTCACCTTCGTGGCTAATGTCGTAATTCTGGCAAAAAATGCAAAGCAAATTACAAAAAGTAAAAAATATTGTGCCGGAGCCGTTTTTGCCAACCAGAGGTGTTTCTTCTCCATAATGCTGATGATAGCTTGATACTAAAGCTTTTTCACCTGTCCTGCATACGCCAGGTTCGCCGGAAAGACGGTCAACCACGCATTTTCTGGAGCACATGACGCAGGCATTCATTATTTCACGTGCCTTTTTTATCTTTTTTTTAAGCAATCCCTTTTTATGGGTTTCAATATAAATGGGTTCAAAGGAAGGCATTTTATCTCCTTAAAGCTCAATTGAAAGTTGTCAGGGATCGACGTCAGGTGTCAGCTAACAGGAAACAAAAATTAGATGGTAAATGTGAACAGTGAAATTTCTTATTTAAAAGCCCAACAATTAAGAAGATTTTTGTCCATGTCCACGTTCCTTATACATTTTCTTTTATCGGCACGGAAATACCGGCTACCATCCAGATTACCCTGTCGGAACATGTTGCGATATTCTGGTTAACAATCCCCGTTGCATCCCTGAATAATCTGGCAAGCCTGTTTTCCGGGACTATGCCTGTTCCAACTTCATTTGACACCATGATAACAGGGCACTGTGCGTCTTTAAGTGACTTGATCAGGCTCAGAGCTGTTTTAGATATATCCACGTCATTATTATCCAGAATAAGATTGCTGATCCAGAGTGTCAGGCAATCTACAAGTATTAAATCACTTTTGGGGCTGTATTCAATTATTGCTTCCGGCAAACGGATCGGAATTTCTACGGTTGACCAGCCTTTGCCTCTTTCTTCTTTGTGGCGTGCAACACGCATTTCCATTTCTTTATCTCCTGGAACGCAAGTCGCAATAAAAACCCTTCTGTCCCCGGAAACATGTTTCGCCAGTTCCAGGGCATATCTACTCTTGCCACTTCTGCATCCGCCGATTACCAATATTATCTCTTTCACAGTCTTTATCCCTGTCTTCTGTCTCCTGTTTCCTACCCCCTACTCCCTGGCACCAGCATGATACGTGGAAATTTCCCCAGCGGACTCTCATCAACCAGTAACCTGCATCCATAGGTCGCCTCCAGTTTGTGCGAAGTAAGCACTTTCTGCGGCGGCCCAAGACTGACTGTCTGTCCTTTGTTCAGTAAGAGTAGTCGGTTTCCATACATTGCAGCGAGATTCAAATCATGAGATACCATAATAATGGTAATTCCTTTTTCCCGTTTTAACCTGTCCATCAAATTCATCACCTTTACCTGGTGAGCAAGATCCAGTGATGCAGTAGGCTCATCCAGAAGAATAATCTGCGGTTCCTGACAGATAGCCCTTGCTATAAAAACCCGCTGTCGTTCTCCCCCGCTTAACTGGTTCAGCTTTCGATGAGCAAGATGTTTAACTTCGGTAAAATTCATAGCCTGGTTTGCAAGTTTAATATCCTCTTCTTTTTCCAACCCAAGAATTCCCAGATAAGGCGAACGCCCCATAAGAACCATCTCAGTAACACTAAAAGGAAAATCAGCCGGAAACATCTGCGGGACAAAGGCAATTGTCTTTGCCAAATTCTTCCGGTTATAGCTCTGTATGGAACGACCAAAAATCTCCAATCTTCCCTTTTGAGGATTCAAAATTCCCGAAATCGTATTCATCAAAGTGGTTTTCCCTGATCCATTGGGGCCGATTATGATGAAAAAATCACCTTTATGGATACTGAAGGAAAGATCTTTTAAAACAGGGCTATCCCCGTAATAATGACTCAGATTTTTTATTTCGATAGCTGGACTCATAGTTTGTTACTGATAACTTCGAGCTTTGAGCTTCGATCTTCATGCTTCGAGTTCATCTCTACCTGCACAGATCGGATTTTTTCAACAAAAGAATAAAAACAGGTGCTCCTATCATGGCAGTAATTACACCCACCGGAATTTCTCCGTGCTCGGGAAGAACTCTTGCCAGCAAATCACATAAAATCATATAGGCTCCTCCTCCAAGCACGCATGACGGAACAAGGACACGGTTATCGGGGCCAAGCGTAAGACGCAGTATGTGAGGAATTACCAGACCGACAAACCCCAAAAGGCCGCAATGGCTTACAGTAGCGCTCACCATAAATGAAGTAACAACAAGAAGAGTCATTGTTACTAACTTTATATTTACTCCCATTGTCTGGGCCATTTCCTGCCCCATAAGAAGCAGATTCATAGAGTGCGAAAGCCGGAACAAAAGCAAAAAACATGGAAGAAGCATTGCACCAAGTATTGCGACCTGCCTGATATCAGACATGGAAAGATCACCCATGAGCCAGAAAATAATATTGTGGAGCCTGGAATGCTGAGACATTGAGATAAGAAACATAATTACGGCAGAGCAAAAAGCATTTATCATGACTCCTGATAACAGGAGAGAATCCTTTTTAAGAATTGCCTGCCCCGAAGACATCGCAAGGATCAAAAAGAGTGTGACAAGGCTGCCGGCAAATGCAGCAAATGCAACGCCTGGAAAACGGGACAAACCCATCAGGATGCCGATTATAGCTCCGACTGCTGACCCTCCTGAAACGCCCAGGATATACGGTTCGGCCAGAGGATTGCGGAGTAAAACCTGGAAGACAAGTCCACCAAGGGAAAGAGTAGCCCCAACCAGAGCAGATAGAAGCACACGGGGAAATCGAATGTTCCAGATTATGGTAGCTGTCATTGAATCTGCAACGCTTTTCCCTGCAAGAGACTGAAAAACAGCTTTAAACTCACTTCCGGTAGATCCAATTGACAGACCAAGAAACACAGCTACAATAAGGATAAGTATCATCGGGAAAGAAACTGCAAAAAGACGTTTCAAAAGAAACGGTTTATCAGTCACTGTTCTTCCTCAAATAATTCAGGATGAATCAGCCGCCCAAGCAGTTCAAGACCATCCACGAGACGGGGAGTAGGACGGTCAAATAGACTGGAATCCACGAGGAAAATACGATGGTTCTTTATAGCAGGCAGGTCAGGCCAGCGATTCCACTCAGCCTTAACACGTTCAAAAATCTCGCCTTTTGCCATTGAAGATATAATGAATACTTCAGGAGATAGAAACAGCACCTGCTCACGGCTAAACCGGGGATATGGTATCGGGCCTTCAGCAAGATTACTTCCTCCTGCAAACACTATCAGCTCATGAATAAATGTATTTGTACCCACTGAAACTATCGGAAAAATTCCAACCTGGTAAAAAACCAGCGGACGGTAAGAAGCCTCTGCAACTCTGGATCTTACCCGCTGAATCCTGTACTGCATATTGGCGACCAGTGCCTTTGCCGCTTCAGAAGCATCCAGCAGCATACCGATTTCAAGAATTGTCTCCATAACCGCATTTAAATTCCTTGGATCAACCGCATAAACGGGTATCTTCAGAGATTCCAGCCTTTCTACAACTTCCACAGGATTTCCATCCTTTATGGCAATACAAAGCGTTGGTTTTAAAGCAACGATTTTTTCAAGATCAAGCTGAACATAAGAACCGACCCTGGGAAAATTAACTGCCTCCTCAGGAAAGTCGCTGTAGCGAGTTACCCCTTTTAAACGGTGTTCCTGTCCCAGAGCAAAAATTATTTCAGTAATGCTCGGCGCCAGAGAAACCACCCGCTGCGGATCATCGGACAAAGCAACTTGCCGCCCTAACTGATCAATTACCTGCCTTGCCACGGCTGGTGAGAAAGTTACAGCGACAATCATAAAAACAACAATCAATTTCAAAATTGTTCCATAGAGCTTAATCACTCAGATAGTCCTCTCAATTCATATATTTTCGTATTCCTGAGTGTGGCATCTTTTATCACGCAGTTTCAGGTGGGACAGTGCGGAGATATCCATTGAAATTTTGGTACCCGGGACGAGACTTGAACTCGTACAGAGACTATGCTCCGAGGGATTTTAAGTCCCTTGCGTCTACCAATTCCGCCACCCGGGCACAAATTGCAAATAGCGACATCAAATAATAATAATAATTGATAACCGGAAACAATGCAAGATAAAATTCTCCTCTTGTCAAATCATATTGCATCTGATAATTATTTATCATGCAAAAGCTATCAGAGAATCCGTTTATAATTCTTGCTTCCAAATCCCCTAGACGAAAGTATCTGTTAAAACAGGCGGGTCTTTCCTTCACCGTTATTCCCAGCAGTGTTGATGAAAACTCTATTCCCATATCACAACCTGAAATTTATGTAAAAACTTTGGCTGAAGCAAAGGCAAATGACATATCAAAGAAATATCCTGAAAGCTGGGTTATCGGAGCTGATACCATTGTTCTAATAGACAGTATTATACTTGGCAAACCATTTTCAAGATCCGAAGCCCGTGTTATGTTGAAACGACTCAGCGGGCAGATACATCAAGTTCTTACAGGATACTCAATATGTTGCATGGTTAGAAATAGATTTTTTTCAGAAACCATAATAACTGAAGTACTTTTCAAGAACCTGACCGATGATGAAATAGAATGGTACATTAATACAGAGGAGCCCTTTGACAAAGCAGGAGCGTACGCAATTCAGGGGCTTGGCACTTTTATTGTAAAAAGTATAAAAGGCTCTTACACCAATGTAGTAGGTCTTCCTATTTGCGAAGTCATGGAATTCCTTATAAAAGAAGGTGTAATGGGGTTAAACCGTACATTTAAAGATTAGAATCTGCCCCACAACAAGTTTCGGGGAATTCAACCCAATAACTCACAAAAATCTGCGCAATCTGCGGATTAGAAATTATGGAATCTGAAGTTCTTAAAAAAAGATTAAATAATGTTAAAGAACGTATCAAAAAGGCGGCAATCAATTGCGGCAGGAAACCTGATACCGTTCACCTTGTAGCTGTGAGCAAAACCATGCCGGAAAACACGGTTAGAGAAGCAATAACGGCAGGTGTTAATATTCTTGGAGAAAATTATATTCAGGAAGCCAAAGATAAAATCAATACACTGTCATCCTATCCTGTTTCATGGCATTTTATAGGCCACCTTCAGAGTAACAAAGCAAAATATGCTGTAAAACTTTTTGATATGATTCACACGATAGATTCATTAAAACTTGCTCATGAATTAAATAAGCAGGCAAAAAAAATAAACAAAATCCAACAAATTCTGATTCAGATAAATATAAGTATGGAATCAACAAAATCAGGTATTCATGAAGAGGATGCGCAAAAACTGATAAAAGAGATTAGTTCATTTGAAAATCTATCCATCAAAGGTCTTATGACAATGCCGCCCTTTTTCAATAATCCTGAAAAAGCCAGGCCATATTTTTCAGCGCTGAGGGATCTGCGAGATAAAATCAGGAATAAAGTAATAAAGAATATCAATATGCAGGAATTATCTATGGGTATGACAGATAATTTTGAGGTTGCGATAAAGGAAGGAGCAACCTTTGTCCGCATTGGAACTGCAATTTTTGGAGAAAGAAATTGAAAATTCTGCTGCATACATGCTGCGCACCATGCTCTATATATCCGATCAAAACCCTTCGCAACGACGGCTATAATGTAATAGGTTTTTTTTACAGACATAATATACATCCTTACACAGAGTGTTTAAAGAGACAGAAAACTCTACAACATTATGCAAATATTATTAATCTAAAGGTCATTTACCAGGAAGACTATGATTTAAAAGGTTTTATTCAAAACATGGTCTTTAGAGAATCGAAGCGCTGCTCATACTGCTATCACGACCGGCTAAGGTCAACAGCTCTCACAGCAAAACGCGGAAAGTTTGATTGTTTCTCCTCTACTCTTTTATACAGCAAATTCCAGAAACACGATATGATAAAATCAATAGGAGAATCTATTGGCAAATCCACCGGCATTCCATTTTACTATCAGGATTTTCGCTCCGGCTGGAAAGAAGGCATAGAAGAATCCAAACGCCTTGAATTGTATCGCCAGCAGTATTGCGGCTGTATTTACAGCGAGAAAGAAAGATATTATAAAAATGCATAGATATCAAGGAGTGTTACGAAAAATCAGCAGTGCTCAAATATGTTCCGATATAAACATCAGAGTTCATAGTAAATGATTTCTATCTAACTTAACCATTTGAAATCATTATAAGGTGTACTTTTAGGCTAACAATAATAACATGAGCATTGAAATGAAACCTATAGGTTTTGTGCAGACTGATGCTGAAAAAATTCCTCGGCATTGGAGTGTTTCGGATGAGGAGGGGACATTAGTCATTGATGAAAAATATCTGCAAGGGCTCAAAGATATCAGAGCCGGCCAACGCATTGTAGTGATTTTCCATTTTCATCAAAGCCCTGAGTTTACTTCACAGCTTCTCAGCCAGACACCTCCACACCGTGGAGAGCAATTAGGCGTTTTTAGCACTTGTTCGTCAATCCGACCCAACCCCATTGGCATGTCGGTCCTGGAAGTTCTCGGGAGGGAAGACAACGTCATTTACGTTAAAGGCCTGGATATGCGGGATGGAACACCTGTTTTGGATATCAAACCCCATGTTGAAAACAAACACAGTTGTCCGAGTTTCAAAGGCAAACGGTGCCCAACTGCTCCGTGATTTAATGAGTAACGCCAATACACCGACAGCTAATTTTAATCAAGTAAACTTCCGGCTTTGCCGGATGACTCACAAAGTTTGACATTTCCGGGATTTTAAGAAAGTCTCTCGATTTGTGAACCGCTTAAGGCAAACAGAAAGAGAGGTTTTCTTCCATCTCTTGATTTTCCGTTATTATAGTACCTTCCTTAAACATATCAACAAAAACTCAATTTTTAATGAATTTTCAAAGAGTTAAAAAATACCACAACATTTAGACTTATGCGATATTCTCTAT
>JAJSZO010000060.1:0-4973 GCA_030262795.1 Deltaproteobacteria bacterium
TTCAACTCAGATATGTTTTCAAATTAGTGCCCTATTGGGCGGGCTTTTAGGGTGTAATTATATTGTTTTTTCGTAGGGGTGTTCCTTGTGGTCGCCCTGATTCGATTAGGGCGCCCCTACGAACTCTATTAATAAAATTGGGCATAAAATGGAAATTTCTATACTATTAAATTATTTCGCTACGATAGATATAGTGGAGGGGGTTAATTGTCAACCTGTATTTATTGTTAAGGTTGACAATTAAGTCAGCGCACATTCGATGCGAACATAAGGGCTCAGTTTTCAATTTTAATCTTATGGGAAGCTTTTAATAATAAATATATTGTCAAAAAGCTTTTGATTAATTATAGCCTATTGCAGAATGACTGTGAAAATCTATAGATTGAAATAATCAAAGGAGTAAACCAGTTGAAAGTTGTAATTGTTGGCGCAGGAGAGGTCGGCTTTCATATAGCAAGCCGGCTGTCACATGAAGATAAAGATGTTGTGGTGATTGACAAGGATAGTGATGCACTTCGGCGCATTTCCGATAATATAGACGTTCAGGTTATACTCGGTTCCGGCAGTAGCCCTGCATTACTTGAAAATGCGGGAATAAAAGAAGCTGATATACTCCTTGCCGTAACAAACAGCGACGAAACAAACCTGGTGGCATGTCTGGTGGCAAACATCATTTCACCATATACAAAAAAACTGGTACGCATACGAAATGCTGACTTTGATAACTATCATGCTATTTTTCGAGATTATGCACCTCACATAGACACTTTAATCAATCCGGAAATTGAGGTTGTGAAAACAATCGACAGGCTCATGAACATGCCCGGTGCGGTTGATGTTGGAACATTTGTAAACGGCCGTATCAAATTTATAGGAATAAATTTAGACAAAGAAGCACGACTGGCAGGTTCACGCCTTGATGAAATTCCTGCACTTCTTGGCAAACAAGGCCCTCTTATTGCTGCGATTATAAGGGATGACAAACTTATAATCCCAAGAGGCGATGACAAACTTTTGCCTGGAGATCTGGTATATTTTATCAGTGAAGAGGACAAGCTGCTGGATACCCTTGCAATATTCGATAAACACGCAGAGCCCATTAACAGGGTTTTGATTGTTGGGGGAGGCCGAATAGGAACAAGGCTGGCCACTCTGCTTGATGATAAGCCTATTCATACAAAAATAATCGAAAAGAATCCCGATATATGCGATAACCTTGCAGAAAAGCTGAACAAGGTTGTAGTTCTTCATGGAGATGGTTCTGATCAGGAGCTGCTTAACGAAGAAAATGTTCAGGAAACGGATTTTGTCATTACACTTACAAATGATGAAGAAATAAACATTTTATCTTCTTTACTTGCCAAAAAGATGGGAGCACGAAAAACAATAACAAAAATCAGTAAATTCAGCTACTTCCCACTTATGTCAATAATCGGAATTGAGCAGGTAGTCAGCCCGCGGCTTTCTGCTATAAATACAATTTTGCAACATATAAGACGCGGCAAGGTGCTTTCGTCCATATCAATTAAAGGAGAGCAAGCCGAATTCATGGAGGCGGTTGCTCTTGAAACTTCGGAAATCGTAGGAAAACCTCTAAAGAACATATCATTTCCAAGCGAAGCAATTGTAACAAGTATAATTCGAAATGATAATATAATTATCCCTTCCGGCGACAGTGTGGTTGAACCTGATGACAGAATCATAATATTTGCTACAAGGCAGGCCATACCAAAAATCGAAAAAATCCTTGCAGTAAAACTGGAGTATTTCTAAATGCGCTGGCGTTATATCCTGAATGTCGTTGGGGTATTAACTCTTTTTTTTGGCCTCACCATGTTATTCCCCATGGCAGTTGGTCTTTATTATAAGGATCAAAGCTTTATTCCTTTCTTAAAGTCCATCGGAATTACAACCTTTGCAGGCCTGCTGCTACACCTGTGCCTCAGAAGCTCAAGAGCAGAGACAATAAGTCAGCGCGAAGGAATGGCAATCGTATCCATCGGCTGGACAACTATCGGGATTTTCGGCGCACTTCCATTTTATCTGATGGGAGGCGAATTTGTAAGTTTTGTGGATGCATTTTTCGAATCAGTATCAGGAGCTACAACAACCGGAGCTTCAATATTAACAAATATTGAAGCTGTATCAAAGGGCCTTCTTTTCTGGCGCAGTTTTATTCAGTGGCTCGGTGGAATGGGAATAATAGTCTTATCCATTGCCATACTCCCCTTTCTCGGCGTTGGAGGCATGCAGCTTTATAAAGCGGAAGTTCCAAGTCCCATACCAGACAAGCTAAGGCCGCGTATTAAAGACACGGCATTGCTCCTGTGGAAAGTTTATGCCCTTATTTCCCTATTAGAGGTCATCCTTCTTATGATAGGAGGCATGAGCCCTTATGATGCCCTGTGCCACGCATTTACAACAATGCCAACCGGCGGATTTTCAAATAGAAACGCTTCAATAGCTCATTTTGACAGCGTATATTTTGATTTTTTAATCATAATATTTATGATTCTCGCTGGAATAAATTTTTCACTTCATTATCAGATGTTAAGGGGAAAAACACTTGCTTTCTGGAAAGATTCAGAGTGCCGGTTTTTTCTCGGAGCTGTTATTCTACTGATTATAGTTGTTACTTTTAATATTTATGGTATTGTATACGAAAATATCTTTCAGGCATTTCGCTATGGAGCCTTTCAGGTGGTCTCTATTATTACGACTACAGGTTATGCTACGGCTGATTTCGATCAATGGCCTGCCATGTCTAAGCTAATACTGCTTTTGTGCATGTTTATGGGAGCATCAGCAGGTTCGACCGGAGGAGGAATGAAAGTTCTTCGCATCATGCTTTATTTTAAATACTGCTACAAAGAACTTTTTTCTCTGATTCATCCAAGGGCTGTTACTCATATCAAAATCGGCGGCAAAGTAGTTCCTGATGATGTTACAAGAAGTGTTCTCGGATTTTTGGGACTTTACATTGGGCTTTTTGCTCTATGTTCTGTGCTTCTGGCAGGTATGGGAGTGGATTTTATAACGGCATTTACTGCGGTTGCATCAGCAATAGGAAACGTTGGTCCTGGTTTTGCAAACGTGGGGCCAACACAAAACTATGCTCAAATGCCCTATCTGGGCAAGTGGCTGCTGATATGGTGCATGCTGCTCGGAAGGCTTGAAGTATACACAGTTATAATTTTTCTGGTTCCGGAATTCTGGCGCAAATAAAATTGTTGACAAAATTAAAAATTTTATTTAATAGTTATCTTTTTTCAAGGGCCGTTAACTCAGCTGGTAGAGTATCTGCCTTTTAAGCAGAGAGTCGCGCGTTCGAGCCGCGCACGGCCCACTTTTTTAAAGAGTTGTTTTTTATCACGTCCCCATCGTCTAGCCTGGTCCAGGACACCGGCTTTTCACGCCGGCAACAGGGGTTCGAATCCCCTTGGGGACGCCACCGCCACCCGTGTCAAGGGTAGGCAACTACTTTTGATCTCTAATATTCTTTCCCATGGTTCACCTCAAAGCCAAAACGATAACTGTGGCCGAACGTGAAGCCATCCAGCACAATGTCATGGGCTGGGAATATAAACCCCTGCCGTATCTGCTTGCCAATACCAACCTGATCTTGCATGATATTAACCTGCCCGATATCAAATTCGCTGATTCACTGGAACGTCCTTTGGATATTAACACCATCATTGAAAGCGGTTATAATCTTGATATTAAAAATCCGCATCAACCCGAAGAGGAAGAACAATACTCCAGTGTTAAACTGCTGGATATGTTGCATCAGTCCTTTGGAAAAAGTGATGAACTTCTGGCAAGCCTTCGAAAGGAGTTGGGCTAATGGATAAAAAAATCAAACCAGTATCTGTAGAATTGGAAAGCCAGTTTCAGGATGTTCTAAACCGGATTCAGCAGGCAAAACAGAAAGCTTATCAACAGATAAATGCCATCCTGGTAGAGCTTTACTGGAATATCGGTAAATACATCTTTGAACAAGTTAATCAGGCAAACTGGGGAAAGGGAGTTGTTGAGAAACTGGCTACTTTTATCAAAACCAAAGACCCAAATATCAAAGGTTTTTCTGCCAGAAATATTTGGACAATGAAACAATTTTACGAAATATATCAACATGATAAAAAACTGCCATCACTGGTGGCAGAATTAAGCTGGACGCACAATCGACGGATAATGAGCCTGAAAACAGCAGAAGAACGAGAATTTTATCTGCTTTTGTGCAGCCAGAAAAAATACAGTATCCGAGAACTGGAACGCCAGATTAACAGCGGTGCTTTTGAACGAACCATGCTGGCAGATCAAAAATTATCAGAAACAATCAAGCAACTACCTCAATCGGTAGAAGGGGTATTCAAAGATAGCTACATCTTTGATTTTTTAGACCTTCCTGTTCCGCATAAGGAAAAAGAACTGCAACAAGCCCTGGTCTCTTCTCTTAAAGATTTCATTCTTGAGCTTGGTATCGGATTTACTTTTATTGGTCAAGAATACCGCTTACAAGTGAGTTTAGATGACTTTTACATTGACCTGCTTTTTTTCCATAGGCAGCTGCAATGCCTGGTTGCCTTTGAACTCAAAACTAAAAAATTCAAACCTGCACATTTAGGGCAACTGGAATTTTATCTGGAAGCACTGGATCGAGATGTTAAACTTTCCCACGAAAACCCCAGTATTGGCATTTTACTGTGCCGTGAAAAAAATGATGAAGTGGTGGAATATGCCTTGAGTCGATCATTGAGTCCAACGGTTATCTCCGAATATGAAACCAAACTGATTCCCAAAGAGGTACTCAGAAAGAAACTGAATGAGTTTTATGCTTTGCTGGAAGGGAAGGAGGTTGAGTAGTGTCGAAAGTTTCCGTACCGATAGGGGAAATCAATTCTTAAAGTAATCTGCAGCAGCCGCATGATAACGGCGCTTCTAATGGGCTTTAGCTGCGGCCTGCCTCTTCTTCT
>JAJSZO010000060.1:5073-7680 GCA_030262795.1 Deltaproteobacteria bacterium
TTTTTTAGTGCATCACAGGATATTGTTGTGGATGCCTACAGAAGAGAAGATCTTTCTGATGAGGAACTGGGACTTGGTTCTTCGCTTTATATAAACGGATACAGAGTCGGAATGTTGCTGGCTTCCAGCGGCGGTCTTATCCTGGCTGATCATATCTCTTTTTCAATGGTTTATCTGATAATGGCTGTTTGTATGCTTCCCGGCGTTTTGACGACATTTTTTGCTCCAGAACCCGAGATTGCTGCCGGAACTCCTGAAACTTTAAAAGAAGCTGTTCTATATCCACTGATAGATTACTTCAGTCGAAAAAGTGCTTTGTGGATACTGGCCTTTATCCTTTTTTATAAGATAGGCGATACCATGGCAAGCACCATGAGTATACCATTTTATCTTGACACAGGTTTTTCAAAAACAGAAATAGGTGCGGTAGTCAAATTGTTCGGTTTGTGGGCCACCATAACAGGCAGTTTGATAGGAGGCGTATTAATGCTTCGACAGGGGATTTACCGCAGCCTCTGGGTTTTTGGTTTTCTTCAGGCAATATCAACTGCCGGTTTTGCACTGCTGGCGCGGATAGGTCATAACATTTCTGCCTTGTCAGCGGTTATTGCCTTTGAGAACCTGAGCAGCGGAATGGGAACGGCTGCTTATGTTGCATTCATGGCCAGCATAACAAATAAAAAATTTACAGCTACACAATATGCTCTTCTCAGCAGCCTTATGGGAGTTCCAAGGGTACTGGTATCAGCTCCTACCGGTTTTTTTGCCAAAAGTCTGGGCTGGGAAAATTTTTTTATTTTTTGTACCCTTATTGCCATTCCGGGAATGTTGCTTTTGTTAAAATTTGCATCATGGGATTCAGATGAACGAAAATAAAGAACTTAAACAAACAGTTGATTTATACAAAAACCTGAACAAACAGAGAAAAAAAATTCTTTCTCTGCCTGCCGAGAAGGCTTTGGATTGTATTTTTGATTCACCGCAGCCGGCAGCTATTGTTCATTCATTTCCGGAAGAAGATTTTTATTTTTTTATAAACGACATAGGAGTAGAAGATTCTCTTCAACTTTTGTCTCTTGCCTCTGACAAACAAAGGGAATACATTTTTGATATAGAAGCATGGGAAAAGGATAGAATCAGCATAAACAATACTACAAAATGGCTTGCCCTGTTTTTAACGGCTGATCCACAGCGTTTCGTAAGGTGGTTTTTAACTAAAAAAACTGAATTTATTGAATTTTATCTTTTCAAAAACATTGAGGTAAAAATAAGGGAACACGACCAGGATCCGTCGATTTTTAGTGACGACTTTTTTACACTTGATGATGTTTTTTACATAAAATTTATTGATTTACCTGTAGATACTGAATCAGAGAGTAATTTCATAACAAACCGCAATGAATTTTTGTCGAAATTTTTAGACGAGCTTTCAGCTTATGATCACAACATTTTTCAGAATGTTCTGCTGGAGGCTTTTACTGTTATACCGGCAGAATATGAAGAAGAGGCTTTTAGATTGCGGAATATCAGGCTTGCGGAAAAAGGTTTCCTGCCGTTTGATGAAGCAATAGGGATATATCAGCCTTTAAAACCAGAGGCTTTAAGCGGGCAGAGGACAAAATTTATTGCAGACAACTCCGAAGGGAGATCGTATATTCCCGTTTCTTACTATTCAACAGGAATGCTCAAGGAAGACAACCTTTTTACAGACTCTTTAAAAAAGATAGAAAAAGAGGATGTTTTGCAGCAGATTCAGGTTGAGTTGGCAGGTCTGGCAAATCAGATAATAGTTGCCGACCAAAGGGTGATCAAGAATAAAGAGGAGTTAAACGATATAGTTAAAAAAACCTGCGAATATATAAGTATAGGGCTGAAACTATTGACAGAAGAAGGCGCTGAACTCGACAAAAATCGTGCAGTTTCATTGATACAGAAATTCCCTCTTTCCAAAATTTTCAGGGTGGGATACGGGCTTGTTCTGGAGCTTAAATGGCGGGCTGAAAAATGGCACAAGCGTAGCTGGTTTAAAAAAAATGGACTGCCTCTAAGTTTCTGGGGAGAGGAGTGGGTAGGTGTTCTGGGCGGGTTATTGATAAAAAAACCGCTTTATTATGACAATTACAGAACAGGCGTGCTGTACAGGGAGTTTTATTCTGTTGAAGATATTAAGTATGCTGAAAAAATATTAAATGAAATCATAGCGTTTGATAACCTTCTTTCTCATATGACAGTAAAATTCGCACCTCCTTATAGCAATTTACTTACCTGTAAAAATTTAGTATTGACTCTCTGGGCAAGACATTATCTTGGCCTTTCGGATATTCTTATTCCGCTTGATATTGATGAGTTTAAGATGTTTTTTGATAATCTCTGGGAATCTGAAGAAAAACCGCGCAAGACAAGCATATTAATGAAAGAATCTTTTTTAAACCGGCTTTCGGCAAAAACAGGTTTTGATTCTTATGATATCAGCCGGAAACTTGGACAGACAATGGAAAATCTTTTCAGTGAGATCGAAAACGAATATGGATCGGTTTCAAAAAAAGATCTAACTCCGAAATATATACATCTCTTCATAACAAAGTAGCTTTACTTGTTATATAAAAA
>JAJSZO010000060.1:7780-12755 GCA_030262795.1 Deltaproteobacteria bacterium
TCAGGCATATCCACCTTTCATTGTGCTTGTAATAACAAAATAACAACGCTAAGTTATGCAAAATATAGGCGTTGCGGGCAGATCGGGCAAAGGAACGGAGGTAATATCGTGCAAAAGCGTGTTTTGATCAGTTTTCTTTTATTCTTAAGCCTCTTCATCGTCGCGTCCTGCGATGATAACGATAACGCAACTCCCGAAGCAGAACCTCCGAGTCTCTCTGTCGTCGCTGATCCTGAAACAATCCAGCCTGGCGAATCAATAACTCTTTCCTGGAGTTCCACGGATGCTGATTCCTGTGACATTCAGCCTGGGGTCGGCAGTGTGGCGGCAGATGGATCAATTGCACTTTCGCCGGCAGAGACCACCACTTATACAATCACGGCCACGGGTCCCGGAGGCTCGGCCAGTGCAAGCATTACAGTCACGGTGATCCATCCCGCTCCGAGTGCAAGTATTTCTGCAGATCAAACAAGTATTATAGTGGGTGAGACAGTTCTTCTCTCATGGAGTTCGGCCCATGCGGATTCCGCTGTCATAGATAATGGAATCGGCGATGTTTCCGTAAACGGCACGACAACGGTTTCACCTGCAGCGACCACGAGTTACACAATAAGTGTTGCAGGTCTGGGAGGGACAGCCACAGACAGTGTTACCGTCAATGTGAACGATCCTTCCCCTGTAAGCATCAGCGCCGCACCGACAACTATTGAACAAGGTGGATCATCCACCCTGTCCTGGACCTCAGCCAATGGCCAGAGCGCTTACATTGACAACGGTATCGGTGTTGTGCCTGTAAACGGATTGATCGCTGTTTCTCCCGACCATACCACCACATATACCATCTCTGTTATCGGCGTTGCCGGCTCCGCAAGTGCTCAGGCCGTGGTCACTGTGATGGGCAATCCAAAGCCCCAACCAAAAGGTTCCTTTGGCGAACAATATGAAGATCTGATCCCGCCTGATGCCACCCTTGAATCATACGATCCCAAACGTTTTTCACTTATAACAGGCCTGGTTCAGAATCTGGCTAACGCGCCAATCGCAGATGCTGCAATCACCATCCATGATCATCCTGAATACGGCTCTGCCCTGACCGACGCCGACGGGCGATTCTCAATCCCTGTTGAGGGTGGAGCAACCATCACGGTTGCCTATCAAAAGGCAGGACTTATCACTGCCCACAGGAAAGTTTATGTCCCCTGGAATGACATCGCCATTGCCGAAACGATTCAAATGATCGCTGAAGACCCTGCAGCCACCACCGTCACCTTTGACGGAAACCCAAACACGGTAAGTCGCCCACCAGAGCACAGAGGTGAGTGACGTATTTGGCAGCCGCTCCTGCACAATGGTTTTTACCGGGGACAACCGGGCATATCTAATAGATAAACAGGGCAATGATATTCATGAACTTGCCACCATCACCACCCGGGCAACCGAGTTTACCACGCCCGAGTCCATGCCCGCGAAACTTCCCCCCAACTCTGCTTACACTTATTGTGCAGAACTCAGCGTGGATGGCGCACAAAGGGTGAGATTTGACAAACCGGTTGTCACCTGGGTTGATAATTTCCTGGGATTTGATGTGGGAAGTGCTGTCCCCGTGGGCTACTACGATCGGGATCGGGGTGTATGGGTGCCCTCTGACAACGGCGTGGTGGTTCGGCTGCTTGATACGAACAGCGATGGGATTGTGGATGCTCTGGATACGGACGGCAACAGCCAGCCCAACGACATCAACAACAATGGATCGTTCAGCGATGAGGTGACGGGCTTAGGTGATAGCAAGAGATATGCCCCTGAATCCACGTTCTGGCGAGTTGCGGTGACCCACTTTAGCCCCTGGGATTGCAATTGGCCATTTGACCTTCCTGAAGATGCCATTTCTCCTAACCCGGAAGGTGAGCCGGATACAGACGAGCAGAAAGAAGAAGAAAAGGACTGCAAGATCGAATCCTGCTCTTTTGTAGAAGAAAGAAGCCGGATATTTCACGAGGATATCCCTGTTCCCGGTACTGATATCACCCTCCACTATGCGAGCAACCGTGTAAAAGGTTACAGTACCGTCATAACCGTTCCTGCATCCGGCGACACAGTCCCTGCAAGCCTTAAGAGCATAATTGTCAATGTCGATTTGGCAGGACGGACATTTAAACAAATCCTTGACCTCCTGCCCAACCAGAAAGCGACATTTGTTTGGGACGGCCTCGACTACATCGGCAGACCGGTCAGCGGTTCTGCTACAGCTCATGTGAGAGTAGAATTTGTCTATGATGTGGTCTATTTGTTGGCGGGAGAGCTTGAGGTGGCGTTCGCACAGTCAGGCGGGCAAAGAACAAAGATATATGCCAGGCAGGAGGTGACCTTCTGGAAGCGCGACACATTGCTTGTTGAAGCAGTAATCAGCAGCATTGCAGAAGGCTGGACCCTGTCTTCTCACCATCATGTGAACCCTGTGGACCCCTCCACCCTTCATAAGGGAGACGGCACAACAAACAGAAATAATGCCCACATTATCGAAACCGTGGCAGGCGATGAAACATGGGGTTACAGCGGCGACGGTGGCCCTGCTGCCCAGGCCAAATTGTATTATCCGCACGGCGTGGCAGTAGATGCATCAGGCAGCATATACATCGCAGATGCGCGCAATCACCGTATCCGGAAAGTGGATACGAGCGGCATCATCACAACCGTGGCAGGTAATGGAACATGGGGTTACAGCGGCGATGGTGGCCCTGCTGCCCAGGCCAAATTGCGTTATCCGAGCGGCGTGGCAGTAGACGCATCAGGCAACATATACATCGCAGATACGTATAATAACCGTATCCGGAAAGTGGATACGAGCGGCATCATCACAACCGTGGCAGGTAATGGAACATGGGGTTACAGCGGCGATGGTGGCCCTGCTGCCCAGGCCAAATTGCGTTATCCATGCAGTATGGCAGTAGACGCATCAGGTAACATATACATCGCAGAGAGGTACTATAACTCCGAAGAGTTATACAGTTACCGTATCCGGAAAGTGGATACGAGCGGCATCATCACAACCGTGGCAGGCGATGGAACACGGGGTTACAGCGGCGACGGTGGCCCTGCTGCCCAGGCCAAATTGAATTATTCGTTCGGCGTGGCAGTAGACGCATCAGGCAACCTGTACATCGCAGATACGCGCAATCACTGTATCCGGAAAGTGGATACAAGCGGCATCATAACGACCGTGGCAGGCGATGGAACATGGGGTTACAGCGGCGACGGTGGCCCTGCTGCCCAGGCCAAATTGTGTTCTCCATACGGCGTGGCAGTAGACGCATCAGGCAACCTGTACATCGCAGACTCGTACAGCTGTATCCGGAAAGTGGATACGAGCGGCATTATCACGACCGTGGCAGGCGATGGAACATGGGGTTACAGCGGCGACGGTGGCCCTGCTGCCCAGGCCAAATTGCATTGGACGTACGGCGTGGCAGTAGACGCATCGGGCAACCTATACATCGCAGACTCGTACAATCACCGTATCCGTAAGATAGCTCTTCTCTTCGCCTTTGCCAACGCCATGACTATCGGAGATATTCCTTTTGCAGAAGCAAATGGTCTGGGGCATATCATGAACAGCGCCGGCCGTCATAAGCAGACCATTGATCTTGACACAGGCATAGTCCTGTACGAGTTCAGCTATGACGATGACGACAACCTTGTTTTCATAACCGACCGCTTCGGCAACAGTACCACCATTGACAGACACAGCAGCGGTGTGCCCATTGCCATTATCTCTCCTGACGGGATCACAACCCGTTTGACCACAGACGCAAACAACCACCTGACCCACGTCACTTACCCGGACAACAGTTATTACAGCTTTGAATACACTTCGGACGGCTTGATGACGGCCAAGATAGAGCCCGAGGCAAACGGTTTTGAGCACGAATTCGATTCTTCAGGTCGGTTGACAGATGCAAGGGACGATGAAGGAGGGCACTGGCAATTCGCACGGTCTGTGCAGAAAAACGGCGATATTTTGTATCAGACACTTACCGGCGAAGGCAACCCGACCTCCTACCTCGACCATACGTATTCCACCGGCGCTTATACGTCAATAATCACCGATCCCACAGGCGCAGAGACCCTGTTTACTCAATCAGCCGACGGTCTCACAGCAACCAAGTCCTTGCCCTGCGGCATGGAGCTTTCTTTTGAATATGGGATTGATTCGGAATACAAATTCAAGTATCTTAAACAAATGTGTGAAGGCACGCCATCAGCCTTGGAAAAAATTACGCTTAGAGAAAAGACCTATCAGGATACGAACGCAGACAATATCCCGGATCTGATCACAGAAACAGTAACTGTCAATGGCAATACAACCACTTTTTCACACAATATCTTCCAATCCCGAAAGACCGTCACCTCCCCTGAAGGCAGGACTGTAACCTCGCTGTACGATCCTGGCACCCTTTTGACCACAAGCGTGACCATTCCGGGCCTTTATGACACAACCTCCGGCTATGATACCAGAGGACGGTTGACGTCCACAAGCACCAATACCAGAGCAACCACTTTTGCCTATAATGCGCAAGGATTCCTTGAATCCATCACCGATCCTGAAGATCACACTACCACCTACTCGTACGATGTTATAGGCCGCATAACCGCGATCAATCGGCCGGACAGCACAACTGTGGGCTTTACGTACGACCAAAACGGCAACATGACTCTGCTTGCCAATCCATCGAATATTGATCACGGCTTTGGCTACAACAAGGTCAATCGCAAGAACTCGTATCATACACCTCTGAGCGGCAGTTACAGCTACATATACGACAAAGACCGGCAGCTTATCCGAACCAACTTCCCGTCAGGCAACCAGATCAACAATATATACGACAAGACCAGACTTGTACAGATCCATACACCAGAGGGAAATATTGATCTGAGCTATCTTTGCAGCACAAAGCTATGCTCAATTACCAATGGAACA
>JAJSZO010000061.1 GCA_030262795.1 Deltaproteobacteria bacterium
AACCGCTCAAAATAACTTTTAATGGATAATTAAAGTGCAGGATAAAAATCTAACCATTATAACAACCCATGTTAATGCTGATTTTGATGCGCTGGCGTCCATGCTCGCAGCCCAGAAGCTGTATGCCGGCTCCGTTATTGTTTTTCCCGGTTCTCAAGAAAAGAATTTAAGAAATTTCTTTATTAAATCAATGGTATATCTCTTTAACATGGCGGATGTTAAAGAGATAGTTTTTTCAAACGTCAAGAGACTTGTGCTGGTTGATACAAGGCAGCCGAGCCGTATCGGAAGACTTTCATCTCTCCTGAAAAGATCTGATTTGGAGATACATATATATGATCACCATCCGGATATGGCAAATGATATAAAGGGAAATTTCGAAGTTATCAGACCGGCAGGCGCAACAGTATCAATACTGACCGGACTCCTGAAGGAGAAAGGGATCGGCATTTCTTCTGATGAGGCGACTGTTATGTGCCTTGGCATATATGAAGATACAGGCTCTTTTAATTTTTCTTCCACAACAGAAGAGGATTTTATAGCGGCTGCTTATCTTCTCTCAAAAGGGGCGAATTTGAATATTATTTCAAACCTGATTGAAAGAGAGATAAGCTCGGAGCAGGTCGGGCTTTTAAATGATATGATTCAGGCGGCAACCTTTTACAATATTAACGGTATTGAAGTAGTAGTTACCAGCATATCAACTGATAATTACGTGTCTGATTTCGCTTTCCTTGTGCATAAAATGATTCAGATGGAAAATCTAAATGCTATTTTTGCATTAGCCCGCATGGGAGAAAAGATTTATGTCGTGGCAAGGAGCAGAATTAATGAGGTTGATGTTGGAGCAGTAGTAATTTTTCTTGGCGGAGGAGGGCATACTTTTGCGGCTGCTGCGACCATCAAGGATATGACGCTGGCCCAGACTGAACATAAGCTGCTTGAAAGCCTGTATAAAACAGTCAAGCCCAAAAGACTTGCGAATGACCTTATGTCGTCGCCGCCAATCATGATAGGGCCGGATGTTACATGCAGGGATGCCAATAACGCACTTACCCGCTACAATATTAATGCGCTGCTTGTTGCAGAAAAAGCAGCAGGCAAGGATGAACTCCTGGGATGTATAACACGGCAGGTTATTGAAAAAGCGATTTACCACAGGCTGGACGACATTCCGGTTAAGGAATACATGAGCACAGAGCCGGCAAGTGTTGCGCCGGATGCAGATATTTTCGAAATTCAGCAAAAAATAATCGACAGCAAGCAGAGAATCCTGCCTGTCATTGATAATGATAAACTAACAGGCGTTATTACACGTACCGATCTTCTTAACATTCTGGTCAGGCAGTCTCAACAAACTACTGCGAACTTGCCCGACCCTTTAAGAGAGCCTATTCAGGCCAGAAGCAGAAACGTTATAAATTTTATGAATGAACGCCTGTCAAAGCGTATTCTTGACATTTTACGGGACATTGGCGGGGTCGCCGCAGAAATTGATTGCAGAGCTTATGTTGTAGGAGGTTTTGTCCGTGATCTGTTCCTCTACAGATCAAATGAAGATATTGATATTGTTATAGAAGGAGATGGCATAGCATTTGCGAAAAGATATGCAAAAAAGGTGGGAGCCCGTATTAATACATATAAAAAATTCGGAACAGCAGTGATAATATTTCCTGACGGTTTTAAACTTGATGTTGCCTCAGCCCGGATGGAATATTACAAATTTCCGGCGGCGCTTCCAATAGTTGAGATGAGTTCTATCAGACTGGACCTTTTCCGGAGGGATTTCACTATAAATACCCTGGCAATTCAGTTGACTCCTGAAAAATTCGGCATCCTGATAGATTTTTTTGCTGCCAGGAAAGATATTAAGGAAAAGGCGATAAGGGTGCTGCATAATTTAAGCTTTGTTGAAGACCCTACACGTGTATTTCGTGCCATAAGATTTGAGCAGCGTTTTGATTTTTCTATTGGCAAACTTACTTCAAGACTGATTAAAAATGCAGTCAAAATGAATTTTTTCAAGCGCCTCAGAGGAAAGAGGTTATTTGCAGAACTTCGCCAGATCCTTGAAGAAGAAAATCCCGCACCCGCAATCATAAGGCTTAACGATTATGGTTTACTTAGCGTTATTCATCCTGATATAGAACTCAATAAAAAACTTATTGAACTTTTTAATTCTGCAAAAAAAGTATTGTCCTGGTATGATTTGCTTTTTATCGAAGAATCCTATAAGAAATGGATCGTTTATTTTCTGGTACTTATAAAGAGTTGCAATAAAAAAATATCAGGCAGAATTTGTACCGGGTTTGAACTAACGCTTAAACTGAAGAAAGTTTTCTGCAATGAACGTTTTGCGGCAGATAAATGTCTTTTGTGGCTTGAACTGAATCTGCCTGTTAAAAACAGCATCCTGCATAAACAGCTTTCAGTGTTTAAAACCGAGCTTATCCTTTATATGATGGCGGCTACCAAACCGAAATCGGTAAAAAAAGCCATATCTCATTACTTTACCAGGTTGAGATACACAGATATTTTGATAACCGGCAAGGACCTCAAAGCAATGGGGCTTGAGTCCGGACCCATTTACCGGAAAATAATGCAGGCTGTCCTTGATGCAAGATTAAACGGCAAGCTCAAAACATTAAATGACGAGATGACTTACGTAAAAAAATATGTTTCAAGATTTTGATCTAATTCAACTATGCTTGGCACGGTCATAAATTGAGTTTTTTATTAATTTAGAAACAATATTCAATACCTGCCATCATTGCGTATGACTCCCAGTTGACATCATTTAAGCGTTGATCAGCTATAGCGCCGTCCGAAAGGAAAGCCCGGATAATGCCTGAATCTGTGGACCAGTTTTGATAATCCAGCTTTATATTCAGTGTCCACTGATAATCTAAAAGAAATTTTAAAACCGCTGACAAAACAATGCCATTGCCGTCCGCTTTATGCTCAAAACTTTTAGGATGGGCGAAATCAGTTCTAAGATTCCAGTCAGCTTCGGCGTAATAATCTGCCCAATGATATTCAACGCTAATGCAAGTTTCAATTATAGGCGATAAATCAGTTTTTTCGTTTGATCTGAATGTAAAGTCCAAACCGATCCAGGGTCCTTTCCACTCTGTTTCAAAGGTACTGTCTAAGTCAGGAAAAGGACCAAGCTCAGGGGTACAAAGCGGAGTTGCTATAGTCTGACATCCGTCCGTCATTGTCAGATTCTGTTCATGATAGGAATAACCTATTACAGGTGTCATCACAAAATCACTCCGGCCAAATGTAAATTGCCAGCCTACCCCAAAAGATGCATCCAGCACGTTACCGTCATCAGTGTTGTTATTTGAGCGGGACCATTCGCAATTGCGATTATTTCCCCAATAGTCTGAATCCTGGTTTCTGCCATCAAAAATCCACCCGTAGGCAAGTGAACTTCGTAATAAAAATAACTGTTGTAATACGGTTTTATTGGCTATTTTAAGCTGGAAGCTTTTTAATTCTCTCCATTTTAACTCAGAGATAATGTTAGGATTATTTCCATTAATATCCCCTGCTATATTAAAGTCAAGATCATCAACCCGATAACCCGTACTTAAAAAGAATTCAGTTGCAAACCATGAGTCTGCCTTTCTTGCACGTACTGAAGATAACCTGCTTTTTTCATAAGCATCTTCTAATTCAGTCGATTTATCGGTTGCAACAGCCTTTAAAGCAGCAGCCATTTTTTCAGGCTGAGCGATAATAAATCCACCGCCAAACTCTTCCGGAAGTTCAAAAAAAACATCATACGTTAGCTTACCGCTTATTATTTTTTTTGGCGAATAATGAAAAAAATAAATACCTTTCTGTTCCTTTAACAGTTCAACCTGCCGAGCTGTAAGATCGAACTCTTGACCTGAAGAAAGGGTTAATGTAGATGCTATTGCCGATGATGAAAAAAGAAGCAAAAAAAATATAACTATTGTTGCACATAATTTTTTAAACCTTTTTAGTTTGAACATGAAAAAAGCTCCTTTATAACTTAAATTTTATTCTTTAACAAAATATTTTTTGAATATAATAACAAAATGTACCGGTAAATCAATTAGATATATTTAAAAGGAGAAATCCGAGTAAGGCGTAGTCGAAGATTTCGACTGATAACGCAATGAAATTATCTGTCTGAAAATTTATATCAGCAATTTGTTTGTGTACTCTTATTACATTACATGATATAGTAATTGATAATAGGCTTCAGATAAGAGCGGAAAGAACTCTTGCGAATCGAACATCCTTAAAAAGGATAGACCATTTTGACTTTGTGGTCAACATGAACAATTTGTTTTCCCCTGGATATTTGATATAAGCCCTGGCGGATTTTACGATATGGCACAATAGGTTCACCAAGGCAAACACCAGGCAAAGATAACCGCAAATACTTTTCATTCTAAAAGCTCTCGACAGTCCTAAGTTTTCGTAACTCATTGAAATCATTAATAGCGACAAAATCAAAGCAAGATTTACGAAACCAATGATTTCAATGGGTTATTGGATTATGGTTCAGAAACTTTGGAGAACTTTGGACTGTCGAGTAAAAGCTCTACGATTTCGATAAGTTGTAAAGTGTTTCCTGGCAGGCAAGTTCAAAATATTAAATGACGAGATGACTTACGTGAAAAAATATGTTTCAAAATTTTGATTTAATTCAACTGATTTCGATGATAATTCCTCTTTTGTTTGCAGTAACCATTCATGAAGCTGCTCACGGTTATGTTGCATACAAAATGGGAGACAATACAGCCATGCTGGCCGGAAGACTTACCCTGAATCCGATAAAACATCTTGATTTTATGGGTTCATTCCTTTTGCCCTTAATTTTGAAATTCACGGGATCACCCATTATTTTTGGTTACGCCAAACCCGTGCCTGTAAATTTTGCCAATCTTCGGGATTATCGCAAAGGAGTTATTTATGTATCTTCTGCCGGTGTTCTGGCAAATTTTGCCTGCGCTTTTATTTCAGGAATGTTGTTTCAGTTTTTGCTCAGCCTGGAATCGTTATGGTATCATTCAACTGCAGAACCCATTATTTCGGTTTTAATCCTTATTCTCGGTTACAGCGTTATCATTAATTGTGTACTTGCGGTTTTCAACCTGATACCTGTACCGCCGCTGGATGGAAGTAAGATATTTGCCATGTTTCTGCCTTTGAATTTAAGGCGGCAATATATGCGATTAGAGCGTTTCGGCATAGTAATTATATTTTTGCTTCTTATGACAGGTTTTTTTAATAAAATGGTTTCTTTTTTTATAAACCCCATAATCAATTTTTTGATGGGGAAATAGAGAAAAGCAGGGGTTAGGGGTTAGGGATCAGGGGTTAGGAATCAGGGGCAGGGTTGGTATGCATTTCCACGATAGAGCATGGGAAAAACAATCTTGGTGTTTTTATGGCTGAATTATTACGGCATAAATAGTTTTCTGAGTGGATTGGAGATGTTAGATGAACCGGAAAAAACGTATTTTGAGCGGAATGCGGCCAACGGGGCCGCTTCACCTCGGTAATTTGCACGGCGCTCTCTTGAACTGGCTTGAATTGCAGGAGCAATACGATTGTTTTTTCTTTATTGCAGACTGGCATGCATTAACCAGTAACTATGAGGACACAAGTTCTATTGCTGCCAATGTGAAAAACATGATGATAGACTGGCTGAGTGTCGGGTTGTCTCCGGAGAAATGCACCATGTTTGTCCAGTCACATATAAAAGAACATGCAGAGCTGTTTCTTATTCTTTCCATGATAACTCCGGTGCCGTGGCTTGAGCGCAACCCAACGTACAAGGACCAGATTGTGCAGTTGAGCAACAAAGATCTGTCCACCTTTGGTTTTCTGGGTTACCCGGTGCTGCAGGCAGCAGATATTATAATGTACAAGGCATTTGGCGTACCCGTTGGAATAGACCAGGTTCCTCATGTTGAAATTACCCGGGAAATTACCCGGCGTTTCAACTATTTATACGGTAACATCTTTCCGGAGCCGCAAGCTATTTTAACCAAAACGCCTAAAATACTTGGTCTTGATCGCCGAAAAATGAGCAAGAGCTATAATAATGCTATTTATCTATCTGAAAAGCCTGATGATATAAGCTCCAAGGTATCAAGAATGATTACCGATCCTCAGCGGGCAAGAAAAAATGATCCCGGCAATCCTGATATATGCAATGTTTTTGAATTTCACAAGCTATACAGCGACAAAGAGACAGTAGATACAGTAAATGAAAAATGCCGTTCTGCCGCTATAGGCTGTGTTGAATGCAAGAAAATGATGGCCAAAAATCTTATCAGGGCACTTGAACCTATTCGCGAAAAAAGAGATTATTATGAGGGAAAGCCCGAACTTCTTGACGAAATTATTGCGGCAGGAAGCAACAAGGCAGGAAAAATTGCGCGGCAAACCATGGAAGAAGTAAAGTCGGCAGTTAAGGTATAGCTTCAATGTTTGAAGAACCTTACAAAGTATTGCTGGATGATGTATTTGAAGGCCCAATGGATCTTCTTGTTCATCTTATCAAAAAGAATGAGGTGGATATATATGACATTCCGATTGCTTTAATTACAAACCAGTATCTTGATTGCCTGTCACTGATGAAGGCCTTGAACATAGACCTTGCCGGCGATTTTATATTGATGGCTGCAACTCTGGCCCAGATAAAGTCAAGGCTGCTTCTTCCCGTGCATGAGGGTGAAGACGAAGAAGATCCACGTATGGAAATTGCAAGGCCTATTCTTGAATACCTTGAGATGAAGTCTGCTGCCGAACAGCTATCCGTAAGAAATCTGCTTGGAGACAGTACTTTTATCAGGCAGCCCGACATAAAAGATTTTTTATCAGACCAGGATGAAGAAGTCATAACTGTAGGTCTGTTCGAGCTTATTGACGCATTCCAAAAAATACTTAAAAATATATCCGAAGATCAGAGGATAAACATCACTGCCGACAGCATGTCTGTAAAAGACAAGATTTCCAGGCTGATTGATATATTTAAAGAAAAGGAATCAATAAGCTTTGAAGAACTATTTGCTGCAGATGTAGCAAGAATCGAGATTGTACTGACTTTTCTTGCAATGCTGGAAATGGTAAAGATAGGTCTGGTTCGGATTGCCCAGCATACCCAGTCAGGTGTTATCAGGCTCTTTTATTTATAATGGAAGATATAAAGAATATTATTGAAAGCCTGCTGTTTGTTGCCGAAGAACCGCTTACAATAGACAGCATCAAAAAAGTCCTTGATTCCACTGACTCTAATGCGATCAATCACATTCTGAATGAACTTTCAAACGAATATGAAGTGCGCAAAGGCGGTTTTTTTTTGCGTGAGGTCGCGGGGGGATACCAGATTCGCACCCGGTCCGAATACAGCCAGTGGATAAAACGCCTGTTAAAACCAAACCCTTTTCGCCTGAGCAACGCTGCCCTTGAAACCCTTGCTATTGTTGCCTACAAACAGCCTGTAATACGCAGTGATATTGAACACTTGCGAGGTGTTGACTGTGGGGGAATTCTGCGCATGCTGCTTGAGCGAAAGCTAATCCGGATAATAGGCCGCAGGGAGATTCCTGGCCGACCGATGATCTATACGACAACAAAGAAATTTCTGGAACTTTTTGAATTAAAAGATCTGAAAGATCTCCCATCCCCAAAAGAAATAGAAGAGCTTGGGGATTCTTCATCCGAAGCATTAGCCCCTGCAGCTACAGAAATAATTGAACAAACAGCAATTGAGCAAACAGCAGATGAAGACACAAAAAATTCTTGACTTAGGAACGAGGTTTAAATAACTTACTACAAGTAAGCGCATAGATTTGGGAAGTTATTTCGTCCACGTTCCTAAAGTTAATAGTACAATTTAGGTACTCCAATGGGCGGTTAACTCAGCGGGAGAGTGCCACCTTCACACGGTGGAAGTCACTGGTTCAAACCCAGTACCGCCTACCAGTAAAATCAAGGAGTTATGGCTGTTGATGGAATAGCAAGCTATTTCAAAGAGACAACTTCATTTTTTAAACTTGATTTTACAAACTATTTTTAAATTATGAAACGAATAATTTTCTTTATATTTATTTTCTTTATACTTTCTCTATCAGTCTCTATTCTGGCAGTTGAAGTAGCGCCACGTATATCAGACCGTGAAATCATAGAAAAACTTGCAGGATTAGAGACCGGCCAGGAAGCTCTTCGTTCTGAAATGAAATACGGGCAGGAAGCTCTTCGTTCTGAAATGAAATACGGGCAGGAAGCTCTTGGCAAAAGAATGGATGATATGAATGCCACCATGCTTACTTTATTCAGTACAATGGTAGCTTTAATTCTTGCCCTGTTTGCCTACATCGCCTGGGACCGCCGCACAATGCTTAAACCGGTAGTTGGACGGCTTGACAGCTTAGAACGAGATATTATCAAAGATCTTGATTTGCGTCATACGGAAGGTTCTCTTTTATCAAGACAACTGAAAGCTTTAAGAGAATACGCCCAAGATGATCCCAAACTCACCGAAATTCTGCGTGGTCTGTCTTTGCTTTAGGGTTACGCAAAACCCACTTCTCAATACTTTCAAACACGAGCTCCCTTTTGATAGGCTTTGTGATGTAATCATCCATGCCGGCTTCAAGATATGTTTCCCTATCGCCTTTCATTGCATTGGCGGTCAGGGCAATAATGGGAACATGTTCCGATATAGCTGAACGCTGAAAGCTCAAAGCTGAAAGTTCTTTGGAAGAAGCTCCATCTTTTGCTTTGAGCTTTGAGCGTTCAGCCTTGAGCTGTTCTTCATATCTTCGGATTGCTTTTGTTGCTTCCACCCCGTTCATCTCCGGCATCTGGATGTCCATGAAGATCAGGTCAAAATCCTCGGGAGATTGTGTGTACTTTTTAACTGTCTCCTTGCCATTATTGGCTACCTCCACATGGTACCCGGCCTTTGTGAGGATCATCTGTGCCAGCTTCCGGTTGATCATGTTATCCTCTGCAAGGAGGATACGCACAGAATGCTTCATCTCTTCCCGAACTGAGTACTGAGTCATGATCTTTTTTTCAGTTGCTTCATCCTTTTCCTCATAACCCGGTTTCTCTCCCAATAATCTCTCCAGAATCCGGTATAGCTTTTCTCTGTGAACCGGCTTGCTCAGAAAACCATCAAATCCTGCTTCGTTACATCTTTTGGCATCACCCTTCATCAAAGAAGATAGAGCAATCAGGGTGATGCGAGTTGCTGGTTGCGACAAACGCTCTTTTTCATGGCTTCGGATTGTCTGCGCTACTTTATATCCGCTTATGCCTGGCATTTGGGTGTCAAGGATGCAAAGGTCAAACGGATTCCCTGTTCCCATGGTCATCTCTAAGGTTGGCATAACTTCAGCGCCATCTCCCAGGGCAACGACCTGCATCCCTGGCTGCTCTAAAATAAGCGTTAATATGTCCAGGTTGGTCTGGTTATCATCAACAATGAGCACCTTCTTGCCGGAAAGCGATACATGGGTAAATCTCTTTGCTCGTTTATCTTCAGCTTTTCCAAACCAGGCGGTGAAGTAAAAAACACTTCCTGTACCATGGGATTGTGCCCGCACATCACCACCCATGTTTTCTGCAATTCTCTTGCATATAGAAAGTCCCAAACCGGTGCCGCCGTACTTTCTGGTCATGGAACCATCGACCTGTTGAAAGGTTTTAAATATAGCGCCTAATTTATCTCCTGGAATACCGATTCCCGTATCCCGCACATTGGCGCAAATCTCTATCCGATTGTCCTGCTCCTGCCCAATATCAAGGGACAGCTCTATCTCACCGGATTCAGTAAACTTGGCAGCATTTCCCATGAGGTTCAACAGCACCTGTCGAAACCGCGCAGGGTCTCCCCTTACATAAGCTGGGACTTTATCGCCGATACGGTAGAGTATCTCAATGGACTTTTTTGCTACCTTGGGGCGAATCATTTCACAAACCTCATAGGCTGTGAGTTCCGGGTCGAATGCAATGCTTTCAAACTCCAATTGACCTGCTTCGATCTTGGAAAAATCAAGTATATCGTTGAGTAGTAAAAGGAGCCCTTCGCCGCTTTGTTTAATAGTCCTGGCATAATCAATTTGCTCAGTATTCAGATCAGTATCCAGCAGTATGTCCGTATAACCGATCACCCCGTTCATGGGCGTACGGATCTCGTGGCTCATGTTGGCCAAAAATTCGCTCTTGGCCTTGTTTGCCATCTCCGCTTGTATAGCGGCCTCTTTGGCCTTGCCGATGACTTCTTCAAGCTTTTTGTTGGTATCCATCAGATCCAGGTTCATATCTTCGGTATCAGACTTGGCCTTCTGCAATTCGGCAAATGCCTGCTCCAGTTCCCGGTTGGCCTTTGAAAGTTCGGCGGTACGTATGACCACCTGCTCCTCAAGGTGCTCACGGTATTTTTCGAGTTCCTGGTCGCGCACCTGGATTGTTGCCAACATCTGGTTAAACCCGTCAATGAGGCTCCCCACTTCGTCACAAGTCTTTTTTTCCGCCCTGATTGCATAGTTTTTCTCCTCTGTAACGAGTTTCATCCTCTGGGCAAGGTACAATATGGGTGTGGAGATTGTGCGCTGAAATCCTATTGAGAGCAGGTAGGCCACAAATAAGGATACCAGCATGACGATGCCTCCAACACCGAAATACAACATCAAACGCGAATAGAACGCCTGCAAATCAGACCGTATGAAAATCGTTCCAATGGTTTCGCCATCAAGAACGATACGATTGAACACTTCGAGGTAGTCCTTCCGGAAATAGTGGCCAGGACCCGTCACTTTGACTGGTTCCACCTCGTGGTACCCTTCGAATTGAGGCGACAAGAGGTCCCCGTTCACTTTAGCTCTGAAGTATTTGGCGAATAGTTCACCTTCCTTGTTGTGGATGCAAGCGAAGACGACGTGGGGATTGGCCTCTAGTGCTGCGAGGACATTTTCGGCAAAATCCCTATCATTGAAAGAGAGTGCGCCTATGCTATTGGATCCGATGACTTCTGCCAACATCGACAGGTCTTTTATCATTGCTCGCCGGAACGTCACCAAATCGTTTGTGCCAAACGATACCACAGCGAGCAGCAACACAATAAGGCTTGTCAGCATCATCATCACGGTAAGCTTGCGCCTGATTGAAATATCACAAAAGCTGAGCATTAATCGTTTCCTTCTATAGAATTGTCCCTGATGATCTTGCTCACGCCGAGGAGCATGGAGCTTATTTTCAGTCCGGCCTTTCGGGCGGCGTCAATATTTATTTCCATACGGATTCTCTTCTTTACGGTGACAAAATTGATGATTCCTCCAACTTTGGCGAAGTTCTTCACCTCCCCGACCGTTAACACATGCAAATCCTTCAGGGCATCAAAGATCTGTGACAGATATTTTCTTTCTGACACACTGATGAAGAGAATATGGCATTTTTGCAAATCCTCAATTCGTGCGAATCGCTTGATTACAACTTCCCTTCCTTTCACGCTTTTGTTTTTGATCGCATTCAGAGCCACGTCCAACGGTTCCTCGCCGAGAATACCTATAGTTAGAGCGTGGGTCTCTGCGAATGCTTCAGCAGGCCATTCAACGAATTTGGCAATGCGATAGAGGAATGCCGCCTTGATCAGATGCTCGCGGGACAAGTGATCTTTTGCCTGCACGTTCGGTGCAAGGCTCCCCACAACAAACACTACTGTTATGACAAGCAATCTAAGCAATCGTTCACCCTTCACTTTTCACTGAACTTCTGTTTTAGAATTGCCATGTAATTTTCCCGTAAACGCTACGTTCAACCTCGGTGGGAAAAGTAGATAGTATCTCAGGCCAGAATTCCGGATGGTTGCTATCTAACAAATTTTGGCCCACGATAGACATTTCAATATCCTTGTGCGGCTTCCAACCCAGGCGGGTGTCAAAAGTAATATAACTCTCTACGTCCTGTCTGGGAAGGTTGTCTACATAACGAATCCACAAATCAAACTCCAGATCCCCGGGCAGGGACATGGAAGACCGGAGAGAAATCTGGTGGTGCGGGCTTTCTCCTTCCGTCCTTTCCGACAATGTGCATCCGCTATCCCCGTTCAGGTGCAACTGTATCTGCAGGTATGTGTATACAGTCTGCAGCCGCCACCAGTCCAATGCCTGCCAATTTGCGACCAGTTCTATCCCGTATGTCTCCCCTTGCATCTTATTACCTGCTGTGATGGGGATGACACTATGCGGTGGTGAAGGTGAGGTCTCATAGAATGGCTCGCCCGGCTCTTGAGTACGCAGGTTATCGTAGTCATTGAAAAACGCTGCAATATCCAGAGAAAGCCGATCCATGGGCCGGACACGATATCCTATTTCATAGGCAACAAGCTCTTCTGACTCAAAGTCATTGTTTCCAAATAAAGATACCACAATGGGCTGAGGGTCATCTGTGACGGGAGGATCTATTTTCTGATTGATCCGGACATCCACCTCACGGGCAGGTGTCCTAACCGCGCGCGATACCGCCATC
>JAJSZO010000062.1:0-6076 GCA_030262795.1 Deltaproteobacteria bacterium
GTCATAAGGTCTTCAGCGGTCTTTTTACTCACGGCGTGTACATAATATATGCCGTCTTTAACATCTACTGTGATAGTCCCTGGAGTAAGAGTAATAGAATTGGCAAGTGTTACCATGGAGATATCACTTTCCAGTTTTGACTTGAACTTAATTATCTTTGGGTCTAACAGATTTTTTGGCCCCAGAGCCAATCGAACAACATGCAGGTTGGACAAAACGATCTGGTAGAGAAGCCATGGAATATAAGTAATAAATCTTTTTACTATTACACGCATATCTCCTGCTCTTGGATTGGCAAAAAGGAGACCATGCGATACATGTGACACCAAGCCACAACAAAGAACTCCGATGCTGATATGAAACAAATCATAGTGCCCTGATAAGAGTAGCCAGAAACCAAACAAAATGATGAATGTTCCTGCAAATCTGGTAATCTCGGTTTTTGTTTGCCTGGCACCTTTAAATATTGCCTCCACTCTGTTTCTTTGGACGGACTGGGCTTCTGAGGTTAATCGAGCAGCAATGTCCAAAACATTTCTGCTTTTCTCTCTTGCATCCTCTAATATCTCAAAGGACTTATCCGTGGCCTGAACTAATATAGTTACTTCCATTTCGTTCCTTTTCTTTCTAAATATGGCCTTATCTTCCTGCGTTCATACAAAAATACGTTTTCCGAATTCAAGAACTAAGGGTACGCACAAAAATAAGTTCGCAATTTTAAGTGTTGAGGCGCCCGTTTCGCAACACAGCCATGCGGGATGCATCGGCGCTTAAAATGTGAAATTATTTTTGTGCGAGCCCTAAGCCTTGCGAAAACGCTTTAACTAAAAGGAACCAGCAATGCAGGAACAGGAGTTCTCTCTACTACGTTGCACGAATGTTTTCCTGTAAAAATATCTTTAAAGCTTTGCCCCGACGTTGTCCCCATAACTATTGATGTAGAATTATAATCTTGCGCTGCAAGAATGATCTCATCAACAGTTTTGCCCGCATATACATGATATTCTGCGTCGATTCCATGTTCTAAGCATCTCTTGCGCGTCTCTCTCAACTTTCTCATAAGCTGCCTCAGATCACGCACGGTCAATTTTTCATGTATTACATTTACGATATCAAGCTCGCTGATTAATTCCTTGAAACCGAGTATAAATTGAAGTGTCTTTTCAGATTCCGGCGACCAATCAGTCGCAAACAAAACACGTTCAAACATCCCTTTTGAAGTAAATTTCAATGCTGTTTCATCTTTATCAACTATCAGAATGGGTACATTTGCCGCCTTAACAAGATCTCTGACAATAGAACCGCCAAACAGCATTTCCTTTTTCTTTTTATTAAAGTGAGCTATGGCAAAGGATATCCCATCTTCATGCAATGTGTTTAAAATGCCATTAGACAGGTTCCCGGGATCAATTCTTATAGTTGCTTTCAAGCCATAATTATTTAATTTTTCTTTCCATTGCTCAAACAGCTCAAGAATTGTAGTTTTTTCTTCCTTTTCCATGGTGCAAAGAAAAATTATTTCCTCAAAGCCGATATTGCTCAGGCCTGATAATTCTTCCAGCACCCTAAAGCTTGGTTTGCTGATATCTGTAGCATATAATATTTTTCTGCCCATTATCTCCCCGTTTTTATAGAGAAAAATTTTAAACTTAAATTTTGTTTTTATAACGCAATATTCGTGCCCTTACGATCAAAATGCATGTCTGACCTTACCTTTCAGGTATTACTGGAATTTGAAGCTGCAGCATGAATCAAGATACCAACACAAAGTGACCGATTTTCGGGCACACAATACTGGTTTTTCTGGAACATATTTATATCTTTACATAATATTATGTACAATCATTGTACATGATTTACATGAAAACTGTACAGTAATATTTCATTAAAGCAAAACCCATAGCATGATTGCTTTCCTGTCAATAGCGCTTTTAATTGAGCTTAAGGCTACCAACATAAGGCGGAACAGTATGCAAATTCAAGCAGTTAGCACTTGTTAGATTTTTGTTTGATTGTGAAATTACTATAGAGCCAAAATGGCGGAAAGTATCCCGCTTTAATAAAATTGGTAGCCGAGCTTAATAAATACTTGACAATTTAACTATTATCTGTTTAATTCTTTAAAAAAAATTGTCTAAAATAAAGCAACATTAAAGATAAGAATTTTTGTGCTCAGTCGGTCTAAAACCGTGCTTAAGGAGGATATTATGAAATTTAAAAAAATGCTGTTTGTGACTAACTTTGAGAAATTGTGGTTTGACGGCCTGGAATCTCTGTTTGGCCTCAGGAAGTCAGGTCTTGATCATATAGTTTTTCTCCATGTAATAGAAAAAGATAAAATCGCAATGCATCGAGGAAAGGGCTACCTCAAAGAGGAAGAGGTCGGTCTCAAACAAATGGCGGATGTACGTTTTATAGATTGGGCGGAAAACATATTTGAAAAAGGAATGGAATGTGGTGCCTATGTTGTGGTTGGCAATTATATCCCCAAGATTCTCTCAACGGTTGAGGCAGAAAAAGCTAATCTCATAGTGATAGAAGCCCATGAGAGGACAAGAGTAGAAAAACTGTACGCAGATTCTACGATACTGGAACTCCTCCGACGAACAAAAACTCCTGTTTTAGTGCATAAATATATGCTGCCATCAGGAAAGACCAACAAAAATCCTTTTGAGGTACCTCTCTTTGCAACAGACTGGTCTTCTCCATGTGAAAGAGCATTGGAGCAGATTATCGACATTAAAAACAGTATTAAAAAAGTTGTGGTGGTTCATATTGTCAGCGAGGATGCTATGAAGGGAAAATCTAAACATGAGCTTCAAATGGTTCAAAAAGAGAATAAAAAAAGACTGGAAGAAGTCCGTATTGCTTTTGAAGACGAAGGAATAGAAGTAGAAACTCATCTGTATATGGGTGAAGTTGTTCCGCTGATTGAAAATGCCTCGCGTGAACATGGCGCCACAATGGTTATTACAGGTACAACAGGGAAAGGTGCATGGCGTGCACGCTGGCTGGGAAGCATTTCGCAACAATTAGCAGAATCATCGGAACTTCCTACGTTGTTAATACCTTAAGATAGTAGCAGCGGCATCCTTCCGCTGATTTACATTTAAAAAGGCGGATAAGCAATTATCCGCCTTTTTCATTTTGGTTGCCGTAAATCTTGAACCTGAGGAATTAAGACAAAAATTTCTTTATCGTTGCCCCCAATTCTTCGGGCTCAATAGGTTTTTCAAGATAGGCTTCCGGTTCCGGCACAGGTTGATCTCCAAACTCGTCAAGGGCCTTCTGAGAACGGAGAAAGGTTCTTTTGGCTATTCCGGAATGCATAATTACCGGAATATCACTAAATTGAGAATCTGTTTTTAATGCACGATACATCTTGATACCGCTTTCTTTAGGCATCAAGATGTCCAGAATAACTAAATCCGGTTTTTCCTTTTTGACCTTGCCGATACCCTCTTCGCCGTCTTTTGCAAGCTCCGGCTTATAACCAATATCTTCTACAACACTTGAAACAAATGTTCTCACATCAACGTCATCATCAACAATCAGCACCTTTTTCGCCATAATCTCCTCCTCCTTCTTTAGTATAATTTTTGCAAAAATCATTTCCCAGAATCCTTAGACCTTCTTTCCCGGAAGCCGAATGGTAAACACTGTCCCTTTGCCAGGTTGGGATGCTACATCCATGGTTCCGCCGTGCTCATTTACAATCTTTTGTGTAACCAGCAACCCGAGACCGGTGCCTCGTCCTCCTTTGGTACTAAAAAATTCGGCAAAAATCTTGCTTTGAGTTTCCTCATCCATACCACAACCATTATCAATAACCTCAAATGCCACACAGCTCTTCTTTTCACATCGCGTCCTTACTTTTACATGCCACTGCTTTTGCGTATCAGAATCAAAAATGCATGCATCAATTGCATTTGAAACCAGATTAAGAAGACAACTGTGAATTCCTTTTGGATCAAGATATATCTCACCCATCTCCCTGTCAACGTCCCTAATCAGGTCGACATCACATTCCTTTGCTTTTGATTCCATAAGATCGCAGACTTCATTTGCTATAATATTCGGATTATATTTTTCATATTCAGGTTCTCGTTCTTTAGAATAAGTGAGAAGATCCATAACAAAATCGGCAACTTTATGTATATTTCTTTCCACCATGTCCCAGCCTGTTTTCATTTTTTTTTGCTGACGTTCCCTTTCAGCGGTTATATCCGCAGCTCGCTTCAAAAATCGTGATTGAAGAGGCAAGGCAGACGTATTACTATAGTCTATCTTATCTTCTTCCGACCAGCCGGCGGCTCCTTTTTTAAGAGCGGTATTTACTATATAAACACCGCCTTTCAGGCCATTTAAGATATTTTTAATGCCATGAGCAAGACCGGCTATGGTCTGACCTATAGCTGCAAGTCTTTCAGATTTAATCAATTCTTTTTCCAGACGTTTAATTTCCCTAATATCCTGAAAAAATCCAACGCTCCCTATTGGCTTGTCGCCTTCATACAGCATTGCGCACGAAAATCTTACCGGCACTGCTTTGCCGCTCTTTGCTATAACAGATGCTTCATCCCCAACAAAAATATCGCTTGCTTTCCGATCTTTACCTGCAAAAACATCAGAAATTTTTTGAGTTATCCCTTCAGGGTAAAAATCTCCGGCATTCATGGTGCCTTTGACTTCATTCTCAGTATATCCAAACATCTCTTCCGCAGCAGAATTAAATATTATTATATTCCCTTCTTTGTCTGTAGCAACAATTCCATCAATAGAACGCTGTACAAGCTTATCCTCAAACTCATATCTTCTCTTAATCTCTTCGGTTTGTTCTCTTACCATGTTCCAAAGATCATTGGCATACTTATTCAAGGTCTTTTTTGTTCTCAGCCGTTCCTCAGCTCTTTTTAAGGTAATTGAAAGAAGTTGATTGCTTATCGGCTTGGTTAAAAAATCAGATGCTCCAAGATGAAGTGATTGTATGGCAGATTCCATATCACCATGTCCTGTAATAACAATTACCTCTACCTCAGGATTAATCTCCTTGACTCTTCTCAAGACTTCTATTCCATCCATCCCGGGCATCTTTATATCGGTAAGCACGATAGGAAAAAATTCTTGTTGAAACAAGTCAATTCCCTGTTGTCCGCTCGCTGCAGTTGCTACATCATATCCATCACTTTTAAGAGATATGCTGAAGACTTTTCTAATGCCCTCTTCGTCATCAATCAGCAAAAGTTTTGACATATAATCACATTACCTCTCACAGTTTACGGTTGTCGGTTTACGGTTACCAATTAACGGCTACTCAAAACATAAAACCGTGAACTGTAAACCGACAACCGTAAACCGACAACTGCTATTCTGAAATAGCGGGAAAGCTCACCTTGAAGGAGGTCCCAACATCTTCTTTACTTTCAACAAAGATTTCTCCATCATAATCTTTAACAATTTCATAACTTATAGACAAACCAAGCCCTGTTCCGGCACCGATTTCTTTGGTTGTAAGAAATGGTTCAAAGATATTGTCAATGACATCTGCCGGTATTCCTTTGCCGTTGTCTGACACTATTGCTACAACATGTTTGTTTTCCGCAAAAGTTCTGACCTTGAGAATTTTTTTCCAGGTTTTTCCTCTTGCATCCAAAGCATCACGCGCATTAGTAATCAGATTAATAAACACCTGCTCCAGTCTGTTGTGATCCGCCAGTATGGGAGGAAGATTTTCTGCAAAATCCAGCTCTATATGTATCTGATGAAGAATTAATTGATGGTTCAGAACCTGAAAAACATCCTCAATCGGTTTATTGATATTAACCTCGGCACATGTAGCATCAGATACTCTTGCGAAGTCTCTCATATGATTAATTATTGCGGATGCACGATCAACATATTTGCTCATCTCTTCTGCCATGGTACGAAATGTCTCTTTTTTTATATCTTCATTTCTGTCTATCATCTTTATAAAAAAATCGGTACCTATCCTGATAACATTGAGCGGCTGATTCAACTCGTGGGCGATACCGGAAGCCATAGTGCCAAGTGCTGACATCTTGATAGCCTGAATTAA
>JAJSZO010000062.1:6176-12492 GCA_030262795.1 Deltaproteobacteria bacterium
CTATAATTCTTTTTTCTGTTGGTGACCAGCTAATCCCCACAGACAATACACCCAGCATATTTCTTTCTGTTCCGTGACATTTATTGCACGCTTTTTCATTTCTGATGGGCATTGCATGGCTGATAACTTTTTCTTTCCCATAGTATTCAAAGCCATGAACCAGACTGTTGCTTCGCAAACTCCTTTTAGTAATTTCAGAATTAATTGAACTGCCGATAAGACCTGCATCACCGGCATGCTTTATAATTCCATCCCAATCACAAAGAACGATTCTATGTAACTCTTCAGCTTCATTCAAATCTTCCAATATTTTCTGAACATATTCCATCTCGCCGTCAAGCATTGGATATTCAATGCTGCGCATAACTATATTGCTGATCTTAAGCGCTCTGCTTTCTTGCTCCGCAGTATGAAACTTTATCTGCCTTATTGTCTGGTAATAAGTAAAAAAACCCATTACGCTACACAAAATCAAGGAGATACCCAATATCATTTTATTTCTCAGGTTATTGCGAACAAGGTTTGCAATATTAGCTATTTTAAATAGCATCGGTAGAATTCCTCAATCATATCCCTCCGTTGTAACTTTGTGCCTGAACGGGGTTTACGTTCGGGCACGATTTACTCGAATGAATATTATACTTTTTTAGCTTTGCATAGAGTGTGCTTCGGCTGATGTTCAGTTTTTTTGCGACCTGCAATTTATTCCATCTATACTCCTCCAGCACTCTGACAAGAAACTTTCTTTCATTTTCTTGAAAAGAGCTTATTTTTTTGCTTTGGTTACAACTGGAAGATATATCAAGCGGCAGGCTTTGTTCGCTGATAAATTCATCCTTGGTAAGAATAAATGCGTGCTCAATAATATTTTCCAACTCCCTTACATTCCCGGGCCAACCGTAACACATCAATATGTCCATGGCTTCCGAAGAAACTCTTTTTATCTTTTTACTCCCTTGCGAATTCAGCCTTTTTAAAAAATGTTCAACCAGAAGTGATATATCATTTCGTCTCACCCTGAGTGGAGGAATATTTATTGGAATAACATTCAGGCGGTAATATAAGTCCTCCCTGAAGTTTCCATTTTCTACCTCTTTTTTTAAATCCTTATTGGTGGCCGCTATTACCCTGATATCCACCTCAATAGTTTTCATACCCCCCAATCTTTCAAATTTTTGAAATTGAAGAAATCTGAGAAGCTTAACCTGTGACATTGATGGAATTTCTCCGATTTCATCCAAAAAAAGAGTTCCCTTGTCCGCTGATTCAAATCGTCCGATCTTCAGATGCGTTGCCCCGGTAAAGGCTCCTTTCTCATGGCCGAATAACTCACTTTCAAGTAATGTTTGTGGATAGGCCGAACAATTCACAACAACAAAAGGTTTGTTTTTTCGATAACTATGTAAATGAACGGCTCTTGCTACAAGCTCTTTTCCGGAACCGCTTTCTCCCTGAATCAGCACAGCTGCATCGGTAGGAGCTATGTCTGAAATCAACCCATAGAGCTGCTGCATTTTATGATCTTTTCCGATAATACCTCCATAGCCTGAAAACATTTTGACCTTATTCTCCAGCTCCTTCATTTTTTCGTTGTTCAGGGCAATTCTTCTTATAATGCCTGCAACCTGCGAAAGCATAAGATAGAAAAAGCGTAAATCTTTTCCGGAAAAAACAGTATGCGCAGAGGCAAGCAAAATCACCCCCCCAACAACATCCTTTTCCTTAATTATCGGAACAACGGACAGAGAGTTATAGGTGTCAAAACTCTTCAACCAGGGATATCCTTTAATACGCAATTCATCAATGTTCATGGGCCGACATATTGATGCAATAGTAGAAACAAAACTTTCTCTATCTTCCGTATCCGGATGCCTGAAACCGGCAGCCTCAACAAACCCGCTTTTTTCTTCGTTAAGAATAAGGGGGATTATCTCTTCAAAAGAAAGTATTTTTTTGGTTCGGTCAATTATAAAATCAAACGCTTCTCCCAGGGATTTCTTTTCACTGATTCCTCGGGTTATATCACAAAGGGTTTCCATTTCCTTGTACGATTTTTCAAGCTCTCCGGTCTTTTCTTTTACTGCCTTTTCAAGATCATACGTATAATTTTTGAGCTTTTTTTTGATCCTCAATCTCTCTTCAGCACGCTTTAATGCTATTGAAAGGGCCTCGTCGCTAACAGGTTTTGTTATAAAATCGGATGCCTCAAGCTGTAATGATTTCACAGCGAGTTTCATATCTGCGTGACCTGTTATTACAATCACCTCTGCCTCCGGATTTATCTGTTTTATCCTTCTTAAAACATCTATACCGTATGGCGCGGGCATTTTTATATCCGTTAAAACAATAGAAGGGGTCTCCTGTTCAAAAAGTTCAATTCCGCGCTTTCCGTTTTCCGCTGTTATAACATCATACCCCTCACTTCTTAGCGATATGCTCAGTAATTTTCTGATGCCCGCTTCATCATCTATTAACAAGATTTTTAACATAATAACTCTTTATACTTTAGGTTGCGCATCACTTCAAAATAAGATCTCAATATACACAAGTTAGCGCCCTTCGGGCGGACTTTTCTGACAGGATTAACGGGCTTTACATGATTTCTTTATTTTTTTATATCCTGATCATCCTGTATATCCTGTCAAAAAAAAGGAAATTGATACTATCAAGTTAGCGCCCTATCGGGCGAGCTCTTAGCTTTTAGTGGAAAAACATAAAAAACAATCTATAATAGGGCAATATTTGATGCGTTGTCAATATAATTAGGAACGTGGACAAAATAACTTCCCCAAGTAGGCGCATAGATTTGGGTCGGATTTGTTCGATCTCAGATCACAAAAGTTGCAAGAATAGCGAGCTATTTTGATGCTTTTGTGATTTGAGATCGGACAAAGGCGGCCTGAAGCTGTGATGCATAGTTGGGGAAGTTATTTTATACACGTTCCTTAAGTGGTTAATTTATATGAAAGAACCACTTTAGTAGATTGGAAATATACGATTTTATATGAAAGGTTGCAGAGTGGATTAAGCGGAGCGATTATACCAGAACGGAATATCCGGAACGTAGAGATTCAGATTCACCATATTCACTGACCATACAGGGGAGCCACAGGGATCGTCATTTTTCCGTATAAAATAACGCCTGATACGTAAGTCGGGTGTATTTGGTGTAATCATCACCAGGAACAAGTGACAGGACCGTATCCTGTAAATATGATTTGCTGGCAGCGGATCGGGACTGGATCATGACGGATGTAAGAAGATGCATTTGGCTTGCCTGCTCGTCCCTTGCTTGCCTGGGCCTTACTTCGCTATTTTAAGGCATTCCGACTATAATCGGGAATTGCTGAAACTATTTTACTTCAACATAAACTCCGTTTTGTACCTGATACATACAGAACCCCACGCCGATTGCATCGCCACGTTCATCAAAACTAATTTTGCCAAGCGGCGTGTCCACATATTCGGTTCTAAGCGCTTTTGAGATAGCTTCATAATTGGTAGTGCCGGCCTTTTGAATTGCATTCAGCAAACATAAAGATGCCGAATAAGCATTAAGAAAAAAAGCGCCCGGTTCTGTTCCATAAGTATTTTTGTGAGCCTCAATTGCAGCAATGGCTATTGGATTGTTGGACGTATCAAGCGGCCCTGTAGCATAGACGCCTTCAGCATATTCTCCTGCAATTTTTATAAACGTATTATCCTTAACGCCATCGTCTGAAATAAATATTGTTTCCATGCCTTTTTTTCGCATCTGGCTGATTATTTTTGATGCTTCAGGATGATATCCTCCGAATATAACTGCTTTTGCTCCTGAATGTTTTATTTTCTGAACAACAGCAGAATAGTCAATAGCACCGGGAGTAACGCCTTCGTATAATACTACTTCCGCTTTATCTGAAGCCTCCAAATATTTTTTCGCAAACTCAGCAAGACCCTTTCCATAATCGCCTTTGTCATGAAGAACAGCAATTTCCTTAACCTTTAAAACATTTATTGCAAAATCAACTTCAAGTTTTGCCTGTACATTATCGGGAGCAATTGTACGAAAAAAATTAGGATAGTCACCGCTCTGTGTAAGTGCAGGATTGGTGCAAGAGGGAGACATGATAATAATGTTGGAATCCTTATAAATACCAAGAGCGGCCTTTGTGGCACCACTGCATATATGGCCCAATACAATGTCAACACCTTCCGTAACCAGCTTGGTGGCTGTATTGGTGGCTATTTCCGGCTTGCAGACATCGTCTTCAATCAATAACTCAACTTTTCTCCCAAGAATGCCACCCTTTGCATTAATATCCCGAACTACCAGCTCTGCCGCTTTTACAGAGGGAACACCGTAAGATGCCAGATCTCCGCTGTGCGCTCCTGCAACACCAAGCTTGATTGTTTCAGCCGATTTATGTGAAAAATCAGAAGTCTTTTCAGATTCACCGCATGAGATAAGAAAGAATCCGTACAAAATAACTACAACTAAGGAAATAAGCAGTTTCTCAAAACTACACTTCATAACAATGATCCCCTTAAATACTCCACAGTCCTAAGTTCTCCGAAGTTTCTTAACCATCATCTAATAACCCATTGAAATTATTGGTTTCGAAAATCTTGCTTCGGTTTTGTCGCTATTAATGATTTCAATAGGTTACGAAAACTTAGGACTGTCGAGTTAAATAAATAATTTTATAAAATTACAGGGTCAAAGTGTTAGAAAATTTGTCCCCGTTCCTGAGATTATTTAAGTTAGATGGTAGTATTGAGTCAAGATAAAAGAAGTTATAAATTTATTTCAAAAATTCTTGCCGTTTCATTAATTTTTTTATAATATCTAACTTGATAGGGGCGACCCTTGTGGTCGCCCTAATCGAATCAGGGCGACCACAAGGGTCGCCCCTAAAGCCGCAGGAATTTTAATAGGTTGTAGAAATTCCGAAACCTTAAGGAGTTAACGCTTATTTTGAAAAGGATAGGAATAGTTGTAAAGGCGGATGCAAAAGCCGGAAAAAAGGCAGATGAACTTGAAAACTGGCTGCGGTCAAAAGGTATGGATGTTGTAAGGAAAACAACTTCTCCTCCTCGAAAATTTTCGATCCCGGGCGAATCTTCTGCACCACCGGATCTTTCCTGTATTTTTGCCCTGGGTGGTGATGGGACTTTTTTAAACGCTGTCTGCTGGATAGGAGAACAAAATATCCCCATACTCGGCGTAAAGTTTGGAGAAGTAGGTTTTCTGGCAGAAATAACAGAAGAAAGGCTGTTTGCCGTGGCTGAATCCATTTTGAATGAAGATTTTACCACAAAGCCCAGGATGCGCCTTCTTGTCAAAGTTTTTAGAGAAGGAAAGGAAATCGCCGGCGAAACTGTCCTGAACGATATGGTTATTAACAGGGGAGCTCTTGCCAGGCTGGCACATATAAAGACATATATAGATGATCGCTATTTGACCACTTATAGTGCTGACGGTCTTATCATAGCAACCCCAACCGGTTCTACAGCCTATTCGCTTGCTGCCGGAGGACCTATTATACACCCGGATGTAAAAGGAATAATAATGACACCTATTTGCCCCTTTACTCTGACAATACGACCTTTAATAGTTCCTGAATCAGTATTCATAAAAATTATGCTTGAAAAAAAGTCGTCAGGTACTATGCTTACTTTTGACGGACAAACGGGTCTTGAGATCAATGAGATGGATACTATTATTGTGAAAAAAGGGCAACATCCTATCAATATGATAACTATGGCGGACAGACCATATTTTGATGTTTTGAAAATCAAATTAAGATGGAGCGGCCGTCGTGTTTAGGAGGAGATAATGAGTGAGATAAGAATGACAGGAGAAATAAGAACGGATTATGATTGCGAAATCACAGGTCTTCCCGCTGAAAGATGGGGTGAAGCGGTGTTCAAGGTCGGAGACGAAGAAATAGTTCTGGAAGTCAGCGCGGAGAAAAATATTATAGTATCAATAATGGCTGGAGATGATGCAGTATGGAAGGGAACCCTGAAAGGATTAAAAGAACTTCTTAAAAGCCAGGGCTAAAACGGTTGTCGGTTTACGGTTCACGGTTTACCTGGTCCCCATGCTCCAGAGTGGGAACCCATATGCTATATATTCCCATGCTGGAGCATGAGAACGAGAAATATTGCATTAAAAAAACGTATCCTATTCAAATTCCGTGGTAAATTAATTTACTTAAAAAATAACTTATTGATATTACACTATTTATTTTTTTTAAAGTTCAAATTTTTCAGTTTTACCACGGAATTTGAATAGGATACAAAAAAACCGATAACCGTAAACCGATTAGAA
>JAJSZO010000063.1:0-2970 GCA_030262795.1 Deltaproteobacteria bacterium
CAGGCTGTTCAGAATATGAATATCATGCTTGGGCTGGATGAAACTTCCGGCTTGACAAATGTTCCTTTCTCTCTTTAAAGGGGGATTCAATTCTCTCTTTAAAGCAGGGTAGGGGGCATATATTCTGCCAAATTGTCATCTTGACAGTACAAATAATTTTTTATATAAAACCGGTTTATTATGAAGAAAAAAGTAACTTTTTTAATTTTAACCCATACCGGCTCTCTAATGAAGAGAGCAACTGTTTCCGGAGGGTTTGTAACCTGTTTAACTATATTCATTGCAATAAGTCTTATATCGTTTAGCTTTATCATTTATGACTACCGCTGTCTTAAGAAAGATATATTAATTACAAAAGAGCTTGAGAGCAACATTTCAACTCAACGAGAGGAGATAATCAGTCAGCGTAAACAGATTAAAGCTTTTGCTGCTGATATAAATTCTTTAAAGTCAAAGCTTGTTGATCTGAAAACTTTTGAAAAAAAGATACGTAATATTGCCGACATTGAAGAAAATAATAATATTGAGAACCTTTTTGGTGTAGGTGGATCAATTCCTGAAGACCTTGACACACAAACTCCAATAACAGAAAAATCTAACAGCCTGATTCGTGAGATGCACGAACAGACACAGCAGTTTAATCTTGCGGCAATAAATCAGAACAAAAGTTTTGAATCTCTTTTTAATAATCTTGAGAATCAACGGAATCTTCTTGCATCAACGCCCGCTATTCGTCCAACTAGCGGGTGGATTTCATCGAAATTCGGATATCGAACATCACCGTTTACCGGTCTCAGGGAATTTCATAAAGGGCTGGATATTGCTACACGAACGGGAACACCTATAGTTGCAACAGCAGATGGAGTTGTAACATTTGTAGGTGCTAAGGCTTTGATAGGCAAAGTGATTGTAATTGATCACGGTCATGGAATGATTACCCGTTATGCACATCTTCACAAGGCGCTAAAAAAACGTGGTGATGCCGTTAAAAGGGGGGATACCATTGCGCTGGTTGGGAATACAGGACGTAGTACGGGATCACATCTTCATTACGAGGTTCATCTTAACGGACTACCTGTTAATCCTGCAAAATATATACTTAATTAGTGACTGAACGAAAACCTCGTTCAGTCACGGTTTTAGGTTTCAACCTTCCTGATTATTATCTCAAAAATCCTGAAAATCCTAAAATGCCTGAAATGCCTAAAATTGTGGATATGCCCTTGAAAGAATTTCACAACGTTAAGCATCCTATGCACTTTTAACCATAGGAGGAATAATTATATAAATGATCTTTAATTTTTTGACAAAAGTTTTTGGAAGTAAAAATAAACGGGAACTGAATAAGATTCAACCAATCGTTGAAATGATTAATAAATTTGAGCCTGAGCTGAAGGCCATGAGTGATGAGCAGATAGGGTCTCGCACTTCTATTTTCAAAGCGCGTATTGAAGAAGGAGAACCTCTTGATAATATTCTTCCGGAAGCTTTTGCAACTGTAAGAGAAGCTTCTGTTCGCACACTCAAAATGCGACATTTTGATGTTCAGTTGATAGGAGGTATTGTTCTTCACCAGGGGAAAATCGCTGAGATGAAAACAGGTGAGGGTAAAACTCTTGCCGCTACTCTACCTGCCTATCTAAATACTCTTTCCGGCAAAGGGGCGCATATTATTACGGTGAATGATTATCTTGCCAGGCGCGACAAAGAATGGATGGGGCAGATATATAATTTTCTTGGACTTACTGTAGGAAGCATATTAAGCGGCATGGACGACGCGGAACGAAAAGAGGCATACAACGCTGATATAACTTACGGAACAAACAATGAGTTTGGTTTTGACTACCTGCGTGATAACATGAAGTTTGATATGAATTCTATTGTCCAGCGAGACCTGAACTTTGCTATTGTTGATGAGGTTGACAGTATACTGATTGACGAGGCAAGAACACCTCTGATTATATCCGGACCTGCTGAGAAATCTACGGGTATGTATTACAAAATCAATGAAATAATTCCGCGTCTTAAATGCGAGGTGGATTTTACTATAGATGAAAAGGCGCGTACCGTAGTCATGACGGAAGAAGGTGTTGCAAAAGCTGAAAAGCTCTTGAAGATCGATAATTTATATGATCCAAAACATATAGAAGCTTTACATCATATAAATCAGGGTCTTAAGGCTCATACACTGTTTAAGCTTGATGTTGATTACATAGTCAAGAAAGGTGAAGTTATCATAGTAGATGAGTTTACCGGTCGTTTAATGCCTGGTCGTCGTTACAGTGAAGGTCTGCACCAGGCCCTTGAAGCAAAAGAAAACGTAAAGATAGAAAATGAAAATCAAACACTTGCCACGATTACCTTCCAGAATTATTTCAGAATGTACAATAACCTTTCAGGCATGACAGGTACTGCCGACACAGAGGCGCCTGAGTTTAAAAAAATATACGATTTGGATGTTATGGTTATTCCCTCCAATATGCAGATGATCAGAACAGATTATCCGGATATGATTTACAAAACAAAAAAAGAAAAATATGAAGCAGCTTTAAATGAAATAGAGGCTCTTCATAAAAAAGGACAACCTGTTCTGGTCGGTACTATTTCTATAGATGTTTCTGAGAATTTAAGCAAAATATTAAAAAAAAGAGGTATTAAGCATAGTGTCTTGAATGCGAAAAATCATGAAAGGGAAGCAGAAATTATATCAATGGCCGGACAGAAAGGCGCTGTTACAATTTCTACAAACATGGCAGGACGTGGAACAGATATAGTTCTCGGAGATGGGGTCACTGAGTTGGGAGGACTTCATATTCTCGGTACTGAAAGACATGAAAGCAGACGCATTGATAATCAGCTCAGAGGACGTTCCGGAAGGCAGGGCGATCCCGGAACATCACGTTTTTATCTTGCTTTGGAGGATGATCTTCTGCGGATATTCGGCGGGGAACGTATAACCGGAATTATGGA
>JAJSZO010000063.1:3070-12186 GCA_030262795.1 Deltaproteobacteria bacterium
AAAGCAGGACCTGGTATATTCCGGCGGAGACGATGCTTCTCAAAAGAAAAAGCCTGTTAAGCGAACTACTCAAAAAATTGGCAGAAACGCACCATGCCCCTGCGGAAGCGGAAAGAAGTATAAGAAATGTTGCGGGAAATAGGTGGATAAGTGGATAGCAGTTAGCGGTTAGCAGTTAGCCTTTAGCTTAAAAAATCAAACAGATAACACATTCAGCTAAAAGCTAAAAGCTAAAAGCTAAAGTCTAACCGTAGAGGTTAACAAATGAGCCTGGTTAAACCTGATTATGAAGAAATGGCGATTTCTGAAACAGAGGAGGAAATTAAAGAACCTTCAATGTATAAGGTGCTGCTGCATAATGATGACTATACAAGCATGGAGTTTGTTGTAGAAATTCTTTTATCTGTTTTTAATAAATCTATAGAAGATGCTACAATAACCATGTTGAAAGTTCACAGGGAAGGAATCGGGATTTGCGGGGTTTATACATACGAAGTAGCTGAAACAAAGGTGAATGCAGTTCATGTTTTAGCGAGGGAAAGAGAATTTCCCCTTAAATGTACTATGGAGCAGGAGTAGTTACTCTTGCTCCATAATTGATCATTATTAACGAGGTCTGCATCATGATTAGTAAAGAACTAAGCGCCACTCTCGGCATTGCTGTCAGAGAGGCCAAGAAAAGGCGTCATGAGTATGTATGTATAGAACATCTGCTTTATGCTATTTTATATAATAGCTCAGGTAAAGAAATCATCGAGAGTTGCGGTGCAAGTGTTGAGAATCTCAACAATACCCTTGAGGAGTTTTTTAGTAAAAATATTGAAAGTATTCCGCAAGGAAATGATTATGTGCTGCAACAAACGACAGGTTTCCAGAGAGTTATCCAGAGAGCTATCAATCATGCACGTTCTGCCGAAAAAAGTGAAATCCTGGTATCTGATATGCTTGCATCCATGTTTCAGGAAAGAGATTCGTATGCAGCATATTTTTTAAATAGAGAAGGAATTACGCATTTTGATGTTCTAAATTATATATCTCATAATGTAACCAACCTGCCTTTCAGCGATGGAATGGGAGGATCTGCTAAAACCAAAAAAGAGAAAAAGGAAAATGCCGGTCCGCTTGAGATTTTTACCATTGACCTTGTGAAAAAAGCTTCAGAAGGAAAAATAGATCCTCTTATAGGACGCAAATTAGAATTTGAACGTACTGTTCAGGTGCTTTGCAGAAGACGTAAAAATAATCCCGTTTATGTTGGTGAGCCCGGTGTCGGAAAAACAGCTATGGCAGAGGGCCTGGCGATTAAGATATATGAAGGGGATGTTCCGGATGTGTTTAAAGATATCAGCTTGTATTCTCTTGACTTGGGCGCTATTCTGGCTGGAACAAGGTTTCGGGGGGAGTTTGAACAGCGTTTAAAAGGAGTTTTGTCTGAGCTGAAAAATAAAAAACAGGCTATTTTATTTATTGATGAGATTCATACCGTTGTTGGAGCAGGAGCAACCGGCGGTGGTTCCATGGATGCATCAAATATACTCAAACCGGTTCTTGCCGCAGGCGAGCTGAGGTGTATCGGGGCAACTACTTATGAAGAGTATAAGAATTACTTTGAAAAAGACCGCGCTTTTTCCCGTCGTTTTGAGAAAATCGAAATTAAAGAGCCTTCAGTCATTGAGACAGTTAAAATTTTAAAAGGACTCAGGTCTTATTATGAAGATTTTCATGGAATTAATTATACTGATGAATCTCTTAAAGCTGCTGCCGAGTTATCTGCTAAATTTATAAATGATCGTTATCTCCCGGATAAGGCAATTGATGTAATTGATGAGGCCGGCGCATTTATCAAGCTTTCCGGTGCTTCTCGAAGAAAGAATATTAATCCAAAAGACATTGAAAAAATTATTGCCAGAATCGCCAGAATTCCTGTCAGAAGTGTATCAACCTCTGATAAAGCAAAATTAGGAAAACTTGAAGAAGATCTAAAACAAGTAGTTTTTGGTCAGGATGACGCCATAACATTTTTAGCAAACTCAATAAAACGTTCTCGTGCCGGTCTTGGCACACCCGGCAAACCGATTGGAGCTTTTTTGTTTACCGGTCCTACCGGTGTTGGAAAAACAGAGGTCGCAAAACAGGTCGCAGCAATCCTTGGTATAGAGCTATTACGTTTTGATATGAGTGAATATATGGAAAAACATGCTGTGGCGCGTTTAATAGGCGCACCTCCGGGCTATATCGGTTTTGATCAGGGCGGACTTTTAACCGATGGCATAAGAAAACATCCTTACAGTGTTCTACTTTTTGACGAAATAGAAAAAGCTCATCAGGATATGTTTAATATTCTGCTTCAGGTTTTTGACCACGCCACCCTGACGGATAACAACGGCAGAAAGTCTGACTTCAGGAATGTTATTATTATGATGACTTCAAATGCCGGAACAAGAGATATGGGTGTCCATACTATCGGTTTCGGAGAAACACGGCATGATATGAAAAGTAAAGGTAAGAAGGCTGTTGAAAAGCTCTTTAGCCCTGAATTCAGAAACCGGCTTGATGGAATAATCAGCTTTAATTCTCTTTCCGTAGAAATTATGGAAAGGATAGTGGATAAATTCATAGCTGAACTAAATAAACAACTATGCGTAAAAAAGATTTCCCTTTCCATTTCTTCCAAAGCAAGAAACTGGATGGCAAAAAAAGGACATGATCCGCTTTTTGGAGCAAGGCCTCTTTCCAGGCTGATACAAACCGAGATTAAAGATATTCTAACCGATGAGATCCTGTTCGGCAATTTATCAAACGGAGGCAAAGTCTTCGTTGATTTAAAAAATGATAAGATCAAGGTTGAAAAGCAGGGGTCAGGGGTCAGGGATCAGGGGTTAGGGGTCGGGGATCAGGGATCAGGGATCGGGGGTTAGGGTAGGGGGGATAGTGGTTTTTCTTTTGTCTGATAAAATAATTTTTCCTCCACCACATTTTGCAGGCAGTGAGGGCTTGCTGGCAATAGGTGGCGATCTTGGCAAAGAACGTCTTTTGCTTGCCTACAGAATGGGAATTTTTCCCTGGTTTTCAGAGAATGAACCAATAATGTGGTGGTCCCCTGATCCACGGCTTGTCCTTTATCCTCAGGATCTCAGAGTTTCGAAAAGTTTAAAAAAAGTCATAAATAAAAATATATTTCAGGTAACAATAGATTCGTTTTTTGAGCAGGTAATAAGCTTGTGTGCTCAGATAAGATTACAGAAGAATGAAGCAACCTGGCTATGCGAAGATATGATTGAGGCTTACTGCGATCTTCATGAAGCCGGCTATGCTCATTCGGTTGAGGTTTGGTACAAAGGAGAACTTGCAGGTGGATTATACGGCGTTGCCCTGGGAAAAAGTTTTTTCGGAGAATCAATGTTTACTCGTATAAGCAATGCGTCAAAAGTAGCTTTTACAGCTCTTGTTGAATATCTTAAAACATTATCTTTTGATATGATTGACTGTCAGATTCCAACAGAGCATTTGAAAAGTTTTGGCGCAAGAGAAATACCAAGGTCTATTTTTTTAAAACAATTGAATGAATCCCTGAAAGAGCCGACAAAAAAGGGCAGGTGGGTTTATAATTAAGGAACGTGGTTTAAATAACTTTCCCATTTATGCATCTCATCTTCAGGCCGCTTTTGCCCGATCTGAGTATTCAAAATCTACAAAATAGCCTGTTATTCCTTAAGATTTTGAATACTCAGATCGAACAAATCCAACCTAAATCTGTGCGCCTAAATGAGAAAGTTATTTAAACCACGTTCCTAAGGGGGAATGAAATAACCGGTGTTTGGTAATTTTATATATTTTATAATAGTTCTTCTAATATATTCCACATACCTGCCTCCTGAAAAACCGAACTTCTCTTTTTTTGAAACTTCTTTGCTATTTCTCGGCTTGATTATCGTTTTTGCATATTTTACCCGTATGCGGTTTCATAGACTTGCAAAACGAATCCCAAAAGATAATATTTTACGCGTTGACCATAAAATAAATGCAATAATAACTCAGCAAACTGTTATGGCAATAGTACTTTTTGCCGTAGATATTTATGGACTGAACCTTACTTCATTTTTTGAAAACATATCTTTGTTTACTGTTATTCCCACTTTACAGGCATTGGTTTTTATCGGTCTTTTTGTGTTTTATCTCACTATAATATGGGCATGTGCTTACGGGCCTTATCAAAAACTTCACATAACCGACATGTCTGTGCGTTCTTATGTTTTGTCTAACATTTCATTTTCCATTCCGGTTCTTTTCCCGTGGCTGTTGCTGTCAGGAATTGCTGATATTATAAATGCGCTTCCATTTGAATTGCCAAAACGTTTTATCTCCACTCCTGAAGGACAGGTAATCTATTTTTTGGTTTTCCTTTCTACAGTTGTTATAATCGGCCCTGCAATGATTCAGAAGTTCTGGGGGTGCAAACCACTTGAATCAGGTTATGCAAGAAGCAGAATCAAAAAACTTTGCAGAAAGGCCGGAGTAGAATATGCAAACATTCTTTACTGGCCGGCATTCGACGGAAGAATGATTACAGCAGGTATCATGGGGCTGATTAAAAAATTCCGATATATTCTTATTACCAAAACACTGCTTCGCCATCTTGAACCGGAAGAAATGGATGCTGTAATTGCGCATGAAATAGGACATATCAAAAGAAAACATCTACAATTTTATCTAATATTTTTTATCGGCTATATTTTCCTTTCGTATACCACTTTTGATCTTCTTATATATTTTATTATCTATACTGATCCGGTTTACAGGTTAATAAACAGTACCGGTATTAACCACGATACAATAATTTCGGGCATGTTCAGCCTGATTATAATCATTTTGTTTTTTATCTACTTTCGCTATATTTTTGGATATTTCATGCGCAATTTTGAACGTCAGGCAGACACATATGTATATGCTCTCTTTCCCAGCGCAAAACCGCTGATATCTACATTCAAAAAGATAGCCGAAGCAACAGGGCAGCCACAGGACAGGCCGAACTGGCATCATTTCAGCATTAAAGAACGAATTGAATATCTCAATTTGTGTGAAAAAGACAAAACCTGGATAATCAGACAGAATAGAAAAATAAATAAAAGCATTGCTGCATATCTTGCAGCAATAGTTATAATAGGAGGTATTGGATATAACTTGAATTTTGGTGAAACCGGAAGGAAGTTAAACAATCATTTCATTGAAAAGATCATGTTAAGAGAAATTAACAAGACTCCGGACAATCCATACCTTTATAGCAATCTGGGGGATCTTTATTACAATCTTGTTGATTATACGGAAACAATCAAAGCATATGAAAAATCAATAGATCTCAAATTAGACAACCCGCATGTTTTAAACAATCTTGCATGGCTTTATGCAACCTGTGATGATAAAAACCTGCGCAACCCTGCACGTGCTTTGAATCTTGCATTGCATGCTACAGCTCTTAAAGAATCACCACACTCATTAGACACTCTTGCCGAATGTTACTATATAAACGGCCGGTTGGAAGAAGCTGTTTCAACTGAATTATATGCTCTTAGAATAGTTAAAAAGGAACGTTCATATTACGAGAGTCAACTTAAAAAATTTATGGCAGCCGTTAAAAGTGGTTGTCAGCAGGCTGGAAAGTAGGTAGTAAAAGTTTACCACAAATTTTCCTTCTGTGCGGTTAGCTTTTGGATAAAACTGTTCAACATCCTCTTTACCTTATTGACCTGTTGATTAACTTCTCTAAAATCTCTCATTTCCACCCCTTTTCAAAGCTAACGGCTAAACGCTAATGGCTAACCGCACAGGTTGCAAATTTTCACGGAATCAGGCTACCGAACCCTTATTATTCAACAGGTTGTATCAAATGAAAAATGATGAAAAAAAAAAGAATTTTCGAATAAACACACAACGCTTCAATATTTCAATATCCGAAGTTGTTTATATGAAATTTAAAGAAATACTGAAACAAGAAGGATTGCAATCAACAAAAATACTTAGCCAGTTTATTGCCAACTATGTGCTTTATTTGGACAAAAGCTTTGTAAAAAATGACCGCAGATCAAAAGAAAAGAAAAAAGGGGTACTTATTTTCGTGACAAATGAACAGTGTTGTAAATTTGTTGAAAAAGTATCAAAAGAAAATATTGACAGATCAAAAGTGATTGAACAATTTATGGAGAACTATATTGATTTTTTTGATAAAAAGAAGAAATAAATCATGAACATTTTTTCGCTCAATAATTCATTAAGTGTGGCTATCAATTCCTTAGATAAGAATTTGCGCGACATTCTTATTTTTAGATATGGTATTGGAGGAAAACGTCGTTTTTCATCGGAAGAGACTGCTGACAGCTTAAATATATCAATAAAAAAAGTGAGTATTCTTGAAAAAAAAGCCATCAGAAAATTAAGGAAACCGCTTGTTTTAAAGCAGGTTGTAAAAGATCTTGAATCAATGCACAGTCTTATATGGACGACCCTGTCAGAGGCTGTATCGTCTGCCGGTGAAATAGTTTATAAGTCAGAATCACTTGAGCAGGCATTTGATAAACTCCAGGGTGAAATACTCTTAGGCATCAAATGTCAGTATGAGATACCGAATGTGTGGCTTTCGGAAAATGCGCATGAGCTTCCTTTTGCCTGGTTTCGCAGCAAATATCCTGAAAAGATCGTCTCTGCGGCCGTCAACGAAACGAACAATATTTTAAAAAGAATCAGCCTGCCTGTTACAATTCAATTTCTTCTCAAGACACTCAATATTGACGATGAACTTATGAAACTGGTCATTTCTCTCGTTGATCCAAACTTAAAGTTTTACAGAGAATATACAGCAAAACGACCACTTACCACGATACCACTCAGAACTATCCGCATTCATTTGATATTGCTTCATAAATACTTTAGCAATCAGACTCAATGTCATCAAATAATTAAAGACTATAACTCTATTTACACTGATGACCATCTTGTTCCTGAAACGGCTGAAAAAGTTATGATTGCAAATCCCCATCTGTTTTGCGGATCAAAAGATAAAGGATGGAAGTGTATTGAACAGGCAACACATGTCTTAACGCAAGAAATTGCAAATGAAAAACCTTGTTATTTTTTTGAGCGTCCATGGTCTGAAACAACTGCAACAGACATAGTTAAGGAAATTCTGGAAGAAAAAAAGATTTGCCATCTTTTTGATATTAGCAAAGCATTTATGGAAAGAGCTGGTCATAGATATGTTTTGATAAATGTCAACACAGCTTTGAGGAAAGAAAACGATTTCAAGGTCATGGCTCCCAGAGTTTATGCTCTTTATGATTGCAATTGCAAACCTGAAAACTTAAATGAGTTATATAAGGTACTTTTAAATAATAGAGACTGTTATAATTATATTATAGAACGATATGCAGGAGCACCCATGAATACCTATCCGCTGTGGACACCATACATGGAACGGATGTGGTGCATATGGGCCCAAAAACATGGAAATTATAAAACGTATCAATCGCTTTTATACATAGCAAATCCCAGCCTGTGGGCAACAAACGAAGACCTTGAAAAATGGAATGAAGAAAAAAAATGGAATGGATATTATTACTTTGAATCCGAGCTGAGCTATCCTGTATGGGCAACAATACCTTTGCTTCAGGACCTTTTTACCATAGTGACAGATGCAAAACTCAAAGGATATATTAATTGGAAAAATGCAAACCGTTCCATAAATCAATTACCTGCTTACCATAAATCTGCCTCAATTTTGTTCATTTTAATCGTATTAGAAGTTATTATACCTGCAGAACACTGGCAAAAACCCCACTATTTTGGGCCGAAATTAGATGATTTTATTTCCGGACTTATAGATGAAATCCGCAAAAAAGGCTTTGTTCACTGGGAAGATAATGCCGGCCTTTATCTGAAACGCCTGATATGTGATAAAAAAATAAAAAAAAATATGGGTTGGGTTACGGTAAATGATTACAAAAAGCTTGTAAGCATTTTAAATAAAGAGTCAGTCAATCGGCAGGACCCCGGGGATATTGACAACGCTCCTAAACAACTGGAACTTCCTTTTTTTTAGATCTGATGAGGCTGATCTAACAACAGAACATCGCTGATTTTCACTGTCCTTGTGGAAGTTAATTCGTCAACGTTCCTAACCGACGAGCAACGCAGTCATGCGAGATGGATCGGCGCATCAAAATGTGAAGTTATTTTTGGGCGAGTCCTTAGCCTATGGTTTCTACAAAGTAAGCTTTGTCCCACAGCTTTTTTTGTGCATCTAAACTCGTCTTCAAGTCGCCGAACTTTGCAAGAATAACTTCAGCCGATACCTGTTTCATTTCCCGGGCTATCGTCTCCACCGAGTCGTTTCCATCTGATTCCACATATAAATGAATGTGGTCCGGAGCCAGCCAGAGCAGACTAACAAAACCACCGGCTATCTCACTACAATTTGAGAACGTATCACTAACGAAATCAATGATCTTTTCAGGTCGGGCAAAAACCGGCTTTCTGTGGATCACATTCCAGGCAAAATGGTATTTAAAATCTACAAATACACTGTTTGGATCACGGTCCAGTCTTTGCAGAGCCAAAGCTTGCTGATACTTAATTTTATCGGAATCAAGTATCTCCTTCAAACCGTCTTGTGGAGAGTTGTCTTTGACACCATCTGTCCAAGACGGAATCTTCCTGTCAGACGATCCGACCAATTTAAGTGCGGGCTGGAAAGCATAACACTTAAAAACTGCCGGATTTTGTATGCACCTGTTTAGATGACAGAGTATATCTTCTTGAAATTCCAGGCTTTGGCAAAAACTACACTTGCCATGAATCATTGACCTGGATGCTTTGGCACACTCCTGACATTTCTTCAAAATCCAAACCTCCTTTTTGTTGATTTTGCGGATTACATTATTTGCTAAACAGCCGAATTCAATTTTCTAATTGCTTCCCAAAGATTTTTTCTTCTCTTGTGATCTATTTTCCATTTAGCAATAACCTTTTGATAGGCTGATGGATTTTGTTCTTCTACAACTGCGAGCCACAGAGCATGCTCTTCATAAACCGACTTGTGGGCATGTGGGATGGGTCCGGCAATAATT
>JAJSZO010000064.1 GCA_030262795.1 Deltaproteobacteria bacterium
GGGTGGGGAACAAAAAATTGATTAGAATCGGTGGAACAAAAAAATATGAAATTAAGAAAGGTGGGTCAGATTAAATTAGCAGAAGTGGGTCAATTCTGATTAGCGTCGAAGAACTGCCATTATAATTCGTCTAAGACAGCATAAAACAATCTATTCCCTGACTCCCTGTCTCACATGCGGACTGCTTCCCTGTTTATAAATCAACCCTTTTTCTTCTAATCCCTTCTCATTACTCATTTTTTCTTGAGACCATTAAATAATCGTGTAATTTGGCAGACCAACCATTATATCGTGCCTTATCAAGAATTCACCGAATTGCTCTGGGATGGAAAATTGTTAGGTAAAAAATAATCATTTTATATATTTTCTCTTTACTTAATTATGATTTATTGATATAAAAATGATTTTAATCATGTTTATTTAAATTTTAACATACATACTTTTCATTCGCTTAAAAAAATAAAAGTTTGTTTAATTTTATTGCCATATAAATCAATGGGTTATGTAGGGTCTCTGCTTTTTGCTTTAGCGAGCATGAAATGAGTTTAATTTTGATCACTCTGTAAAGGTTTGAAATACAGCAACAAGGATATTTTCATAATTCGATGATGTGGTTGAAAATTACTCGAATTATGAGCATGAAGTTAGAAAAATATGATTGATATTGTAACTTATTGATTTATCTCAAGAATAAAATTGAATAAATAGTAATTTTTTTAAGCGAATGAAAAGTACATAGTATCTGAACGAAAACTAGGATTTTTTGTCTGGAATTTTTTGTCCGGGTCAAGGAAGATCAAAATTTTAACCGGGGAATACATTGGGTATTTTGAGGATTAAAATTTTTATCTGACGCAGAGATTGGCGAAAAAGACAGTTTTCGTTCGGGCACTACTTAGCGTCCTTGGGGCGAACTTTTTTGACAGGAGGGTTATAAAAATGGATATCAGCAGAAAATTGGGAATTCTGGTTTTTTTTGGTGTACCTGCAATTGTAGGCGGTGGGATTGTTTATGCCCTATTTGGTGACAGCTATCCTGCTGTATTTATATATGAATTCCTTCTTTTATTAACTGCCGGTATTTTTATCAGCAAGTAAAGAGCTCGTCCTTCAAATTTAGGAACGTGGACGAATTAACTTCAACAAGTCGGTGCATAGAGTTGGAAAGTTAATTCGTCCACGTTCCTTATACACTATACTTTACCCTTCGTATAACAGCCACGGAACTTTCTTTTTCCAGTGTTGGAGAGACCTTTGAAAAATGCTCAATTTTGCCTGCCCAGTTAAATCTATTTTTATATTTAGCTGGGGTTCAAGGAAGGTGAAAATTTTAACCGTAGGAATACATTGAGTATTTCGAGGCTTAAAATTTGAGACTGACGCAGAAATTGGACAAAAGGGGGCGTTGTGCAAAAATTTCTTGGAAAGGGTAGTCGTGGCTCTTCGTTAGCTATCCCGCAATTGTACCCCCTTGTGCCTTCCCCCTTGAGTGATGCGTGAGGGGGAAATGGAGGTACTATGCAGAATAAAGCTCCCCGTGATATTATTCTGTGGTTTTTTCTTTTTATTTTTCTTGTTTCAACGTTCATGATAGGCTGGCTTTTCTGGCCATTCATATCAATTATTGTTCTTGGTTCCGTTGTTACAGGTATTTTTAACCCTGTTTACAAATTTGTAAGAATTAAAGATAAAATAAATCCTCCTTTTGCATCATTTTTAACCTGTATAATTATATTTATTGTATTGTTTGTTCCCATAGTTTTTTTTGTGGGTATTTTATCTAATGAGGCTTACGAACTGTATCTTACAGCAAAAAGCGCCGAATTGGGCAAACAGATCAAAAGTATACTTGAAAGCAGCCACATTCTTGACAATACAAACAATATACTATCGAACTTCAATATTAAGCTCACTGGAGAAGAACTTAACAAAACGATTTCAGAATTGGGCAAGGTTATTGGTCTGTTTCTGTATGAACAGGCCAGCGCCATAGCATCGAATGTGTTTAATCTGTTAATAAATTTCTTTTTTATGCTGCTTGTTATCTATTTCCTGTTTATAGATGGAAACAAAATTATATCGTTTATAATTGGTCTTTCTCCTCTGCCAAAAGAACAAAATGAAAAATTGATTCAAAAATTTAAGGACATGGCGGGAGCCATTCTAATCGGCAATGGACTTGGCGGTTTAATTCAGGGCACACTTGGTGGTTTGGTTTTTATGATATTCGGCTTAAAATCGCCTTTTTTGTGGGGTGTGATTATGGCTCTGCTCGCATTTCTCCCGATTATCGGAATTGGTGTTGTATTTATTCCTGCAACCATTTATCTTTTTTTACAAGGAAGGATTGCAGCGGGCATATTTTTTATTATATTTTATTTAATTTTGTCTGGTACAATTGAATATATCTTTAAACCCAGGCTGGTTGGCGAACGCGTTAAAATGCATACGCTTTTAATATTTTTTTCCATAATCGGAGGATTGAAATTATTCGGAATCCTCGGCATAATTTATGGTCCGCTTGTTGTAACGGCATTCTTGACATTAACGGATATTTATCATTCCAGTTATCAAAAAATAATTGAGCCCATGAGAAAGTAACCCTGAACCCTGAACCCTGAATTTTTAGGTATATATATAATGCAAACAGAAAAACTGTCCAAAATAAGTATCGAAAGCGAGATGAAAAAATCTTATCTCGATTATGCAATGAGTGTCATTATAGGTAGAGCGCTCCCTGATGTGCGTGATGGGCTGAAACCGGTACATCGTCGCTCTCTATTTGCCATGCGCGAATTGAAAAATGACTGGAATAAGCCATATAAGAAGTCTGCACGTATTGTTGGTGATGTCATAGGTAAATATCACCCGCATGGAGACAGCGCCGTTTATGACACTATTGTTCGCATGGCTCAGAGTTTTTCTCTTAGATATCCCCTGGTAGACGGTCAGGGTAATTTTGGGTCTATAGATGGAGACCCGCCTGCTGCGATGAGATACACTGAAATCAGGATGACGCGCCTGGCACATCAGATGTTGGAGGATCTGGATAAAGAAACTGTTGATTTTAATGCAAACTATGATGAATCTTTAACAGAACCCTCTGTTCTTCCATCCAAATTTCCCAATCTCCTGGTTAACGGGTCATCAGGCATAGCCGTTGGCATGACGACTAACATTCCGCCTCATAATCTTACTGAGGTCATTGACGCAATAAAAGCCATTATTGATAATCCTGACCTTACAATACAGGAAATCATGAAATTCGTACCCGGGCCCGATCTTCCCACTGCCGGCATTATTTACGGAACCAAAGGAATATATGACGCATACAATACCGGTAAAGGAATATTTCGAATGCGAGCCAGAGTTGCGGTTGAAAAGGATAAAAGGACGCAGAAAAAAAGTATCATAGTTACAGAGCTCCCTTATCAGGTTAACAAAGCCAGGCTCATAAAAAATGCAGCAGATTTGATAAAAAACAAGCAGATCGGGGGCGTAAAATTTGTAAGAGATGAATCCGACAGACAAGGGATGAGAATAGTTTTTCGTCTTAAAAAAGACTCTATTGCAGAGGTAGTCATCAATCAGCTTTATAAACATACCAGGCTTGAAAGCAGTTTTGGAATTATCTTTCTTGCTATTGTAAACAACCGTCCCGAGCTTCTCACTTTTAAAGAAATTCTTGAACATTTCATTCTCCACCGCAAAGAAATAATTGTTCGACGTACACGGTTTGATTTAAAAAAGGCTGAAGAACGCGCCCATATTCTTGAAGGTTTAAAAATTGCGCTTGAAAATCTTGATGATGTCATCTCCCTGATAAAGAAATCAAAATCGCCCGGAGAAGCAAAAATACGCCTTATTGAAAAATTTGAACTAACCGTAATTCAGGCACAGGCAATACTTGACATGCGCCTGCAGAAGCTTACAGGACTTGAGCAGGAAAAAATATTAGAAGAATATAAAAATATTCTTAAAGATATCCTTAGATTTAAAGAAATACTATCAAGTGAACAACTTGTTGAAAGTATTATAAAAGACGAGCTGACAGAGATACAAAATGATTTCGGGGATCAGCGCCGCACAGAAATAACCGCCTCCACCAAAGAAATTACTATAGAGGATATGATAGTTGAGGAAGACATGGTGGTCAGCATTTCAAACAGCGGTTACATAAAAAGAACCCCGATTACAGTTTATCAGAGCCAGCACCGTGGCGGCAAAGGGAAAACCGCTATGGCAACGAAAGAAGAAGATTTTGCTAAACATATCTTTGTTGCTTCAACACACCATACCTTCCTGTTTTTCACAAATTTTGGCAAAGTTTACTGGTGTAAAGTATATGAAATTCCTCAGGCTGGCCGTGTCAGTCGTGGTAAGGCAATTGTCAATCTTCTTAACTTTGAAAAGGACGAAAAGCTCGCCACTGTACTTGCTGTAAAATCATTTGAACCCGGTTCCTATATTTTTATGGCAACAAAAAACGGGTTGATTAAAAAAACAGATATTATGGCTTACAGCCGGCCCAGAACCGGAGGTATAATTGCACTTAATCTGGCTCCTGACGACAAATTGATTGGAGCAAGGATAACCGACGGCACAATGAATATCTTTTTGTGTTCTGCGAATGGCAAGTCGATCCGCTTTCATGAGTCAGATGCACGCCCGATAGGACGTACTGCAAGAGGTGTTCGCGGAATGAATCTTGCTACAGGGGATTATATCGTCGGCATGGAAGTTTTAAGCCATGGTCAAACTTTGTTTGCTGTGACGGAAAACGGATATGGAAAAAGAACATCTATTGACGAGTATCCTGTCCGAAAACGCGGCGGCAAAGGAGTAATTACAATAAAAACCAGCGAGCGAAATGGTCAGGTTGTTTCAATAATGCTTGTAGAAGAAGTTGATGATCTTATGCTGATGACGAATACAGGCAAAATCATACGCATACATATTCAAGGAATATCAGTTATTAGCCGTAACACTCAGGGCGTGAAGCTCATCAATATAGCTAAAGGTGAGAAAGTTGTGGGTGCTGTCGGACTAATTGAAAAGGAAAAATAAAATATCATAATATCATGATGAAAAATAACTTAGATATAACTTCAATTAAAATAGGTGTTGTTGGGGCTGGAAGCTGGGGTACAGCTATCGCAAATCATCTTGGCTTAAAAGGTGTTAAAGTTGATCTATGGGTATTTGAAAAGGAAGTTAAAGCCCAGATTGATCACTATAGAGAAAACAAAATTTTTCTTCCGGATTTTACGCTATCTTCAAATATATTTCCATCAAATGATCTGTACCCTGTAGTATCAGGTAAAGACATTATAATAATTGTTGTTCCCTCACATCTTGTAAGGGAAATGGCTTGCAAAATTACAGGCCTGATCTCAAAGGATACAATTATAGTATCAGCCTCCAAAGGTATTGAGAACAAAACTCATTTAACGATGTCCGGCGTGCTGAAAGAAACGCTTCCTGAAATCCCGGAAAACAGACTATCTGTTCTCTCCGGCCCCAGCTTTGCCAAAGAAGTTGCGCAAAAGGCTCCGACTCTGGTCACTGTGGCATCAAAAGACAAAAATGTTGCTGAATTTGTGCAGCATGTTTTTTCTACAGAGTTCTTCAGGGTTTATACTACCGATGATTTAATAGGCGTCGAACTGGGCGGCTCCGTAAAAAATGTTATCGCCATAGCAGCAGGAATAATAGATGGGCTTGATTTTGGATTAAATACAAGGGCAGCTCTCATAACAAGAGGGCTCGCAGAAATGAAGCGACTTGGATTAAAGTTAGGGGCAAGTTCACATACTTTTGCAGGGCTTGCAGGTATGGGCGATCTAATTCTTACCTGTACCGGAGATTTAAGCCGTAATTACACAGTGGGTAAAAAAATTGGAGAAGGAAAGAAGTTAAACGCAATCCTCTCTGAAATGAGCATGGTCGCAGAGGGAGTAAAAACAGCCAGGTCTATTTATAACCTCTCAAAAAAAATTGGTGTTGAAATGCCTATCTGCCAGGAAACTTATAATATCCTTTATAACGATGCTTCACCCGAAAATGCTTCACGTCGGTTGATGAGCCGTGATCTAAAGCAGGAAATGGATGGATAAAAAACAATATCCGCAATGCTTTGGTGTACTTGATTCTGTTTTTCCAAAAAAAGAGAATGGGCTCAGAATCACTCCGTCAGACTGTCTTGCCTGCTCCCATAAAACAGAGTGCTTAAAATCAGCAATGCAGGGACCGGGTGGATTGAAAGTTAAAGATGAATTTGTTGACAGGGCATATGAGTCGAAAATGATAGGCTTTCTGGAAAGATGGTCTAAAAAAAAAGACATTGATCGCAGGGTTAAAAAGAGTCGTGAGTCGTGAGTCGTGAGTCTGGAGCAAAAGTCAAAAGTTAGAGAGCAGGAATCAGGCACCAATTCTAATTATGGCTTTTTGTAGGTTGGGTTGAGGTACGAAACCCAACGATTATGCGAAAAATTTGCTAAATTTGTTGGGTTTCGCTTTGCTCAACCCAACCTACGCTGTGATCAATTTCCAAAATTAGAATTGCTGGGAATCAGGAGGAACTGATTAATATGAGATCTATTAAAAATACAGTAATTTCAGGCAAGAAAGTTCTGATCAGAGTTGACTTTAACGTCCCAATGGATGAGCACCAGAATATTGTTGATGACACACGTATACGGGCTGTTCTACCTACCTTGAAATATGCATTGGACCATAATGCTATATTGATTATAGCTTCTCACATGGGCAGGCCAAGGGGTAAGGTCGTACCTGAACTCAGCCTTGCTCCTGTTGCCAGACGTCTTGCCAGGCGTCTTGATAAAGAAGTCATAATGGCTACTGATTGTATTGGTCCTGATGTAGAGAAAATTGTATCAAAAATGAAAGCAGGCGATATTTTACTTCTTGAAAATCTGCGCTTTTACCCTGCAGAACAAAACAATGATGATGAATTTGCAAAAAAACTGGCCAGGCTCTGCGATGTTTACGTTAATGATGCCTTTGCCGTATCTCACCGTTTCCATGCTTCTGTTGTAGCAATAAATAGATATGCATCTTTATCTGTTGCAGGCTTTTTACTTCAAAAAGAGCTAGATTATTTCAAAAAGGCTATGGCCGATCCCAAACGTCCACTTGTTGCTATTATAGGGGGTTTAAAGGTGTCGAGCAAGCTGGGAGCTTTAGAAAACATGCTTAAACATGTTGACAAGATTATAATCGGAGGAGCCATGGCCAATACTTTTCTAAAAAGTACGGGTTGCAGTATCGGCAAGTCAAAGGTTGAAGAAAAGCTTGTTGATGTGGCCGGATCAATAATAAAAAAAGCGGCAAAAACCGGAATAAAATTTTACCTTCCGGTTGACGCAAAAGTGGCCAGCCAATTTGATTCAAAAGCTGATGTAAAGGTTGTACCTGTGCAGGAGATACCTGCCGAGTGGATGGTACTGGATATAGGTCCTGCAACTTCTTTACTTTATTCTGAAGTTCTGCAAGATGCAAAAACAATAATCTGGAATGGCCCGATGGGTGTTTTTGAAATGGATGCTTTCAGCAGGGGAACAATTGATATGGCAAACAAAGTGGCTGAATCTTATGCAATGACAATTGTCGGAGGCGGTGATACAGATGTTGTTTTACACAGGGCCGGCATAAGTGATATGATAACATATATATCAACAGGTGGAGGTGCTTTTCTGACACTGCTTGAAGGCAAGTCATTGCCCGCAGTAATCGCTCTCAATAATAGTTAGGGGGCGGGAAATGCCTCTTAAGCCCTCTGCCGGCAAATATATAATTCTATTTTTTGCTGCCGTATGTGTTATTGCTTTGGTCGGATACATATACAGCGAACCTTTATTCAAATATATCACCAAATATTACTATCTTTTCTCCGATAAGGAAAAGATCGAAAGCTTTATGGCTTCCTATGGAAATGGAATAGGAGCACCTGCGATTTTTATTACAGCTCAAGTCTTACAGGTACTGTTCGCGCCCGTTCCCGGTGAAGCAAGCGGTTTTATAGGAGGATATCTTTTCGGAATAACCAGGGGGTTTATATATTCAAGCATTGGCCTTACTATAGGATCATGGATAAATTTTTTAATCGGACGCTTTCTCGGAGAACATTATGTTAGAAAACTTATTCCAGCCAAACAACTAAACAAGTTCGATACTATCATAAAACGCCAGGGCGTTATCGCTGTTTTTATTTTATTCGTTTTTCCAGGCTTTCCCAAAGATTCCCTCTGCTTTTTCCTTGGTTTTAGCGCTATTCCGTTTAAGCTCTTCTTGATACTCGCTTCTATTGGACGTATGCCCGGAACATTTATGTTAAGTCTTCAAGGCTCACTGCTTATTGAACAGAGCTATAAAATGTTTGTGCTTATTTTTGGCATATGTATTGTGTTAATATTTATAGCTTTTCGTTATAAAAAAAATCTGTATAGATGGATAGAAAAATTTAATGGGGCTAAAATAACCTGAGAACGTTGACGATTGCATAGAACAATGATAATAAGGAATCCGTCAGGAAATCATGGGGGGAGGAGAAAAATTGGCATTCTGGACTGTAAGAGAAGCGCTCAGTCAAACAAATAAATTACGACGTTCATTTTACGAACTATTGAGAGACGACCTTGACCAATTCATGGTCAGTTATGCCCTTATAGATTCCTATAAAAATTTTCTAAGCAAAAACATCCCCTATCCTTTTGTTGAAAAACGTGAGCTTAAACCACGTGCCCGCATTCCTGACGTGGAATATGAATGTCAGAATACTTTTCTGGTAATTTTTGTTGAAGATACAATTCCCGCTGTTCACAAAAAGTATGTCAGGTTTTTCGATTTAAACAAAACCACCAAAACGAATCTTCTACATTCCAAAACGCTTCGACTTTCAGACCACTTTGACAGAAATCAGAAATACCTCGACTCTGTTCATTTTTATGACTTTATTAAAAGTCTTCTTCCAGTAGATTACGCCCTTATGATTCAAAGAGCTCCGGGTATTAAAAAAAGAGACTGCTACAATCTTTCTCATTTTCATGTAAAAATTGACTGGCCGATTGCAGCCGCAGCCGAAGACCTGGCTCAAAGTCTTCGCTATATATCAAAAGATCTGTATGAAAAGGGAGATAAATACGCAGAGGATATACAAAAAAAATTTTTTGAGTGCTACGGCCTTTCTGTTGCTGCCGGCGGCAGAAGAACTGCCGCTATTGTAGCGGCCCAGTATCTGAAAAAAATTCCATGCATTAGTACCGTGTATGTAGGAAGCAGCGAATCAAGGGCTTTGATGCGGATTTCTGAAAGAGGAGTATCAAGGTCAATTCTGATGAAAGTTACAGACAAAGAATTACGCCTGATTTCAAAGGCAAACAGCCTTACGCCAAGCACTTTCAAGAAAAACTATATGATTGCGCACGAAGGAAAGGATGGCATCTTCATATTTCAGGCAACCTATTGCTATACAAACCATTCAAGACCACCTGACGATGGAAAACTTCGTGAACTTAAATCCGATCTACACTGGCTTACAGTCGGTGCTCAACATATAATCCCAAAACCTGGTGTAAAAAAATATCCCCCTCTTCCGATCAATGCAATTTATACGTAAGGAACGTAGACGAAATAACTTCCCCAAGTAGGCGCATAGATTTGGTCGGGTGGAAAAAAATAAAGCACAAACTCGAACTGAGTATGGTTTAAAAAGTATAAATCATCCAATTCCTAATTCCTAATTTTTCACATATCTTTTCAAATAAATTCCCGTTGAAGCGATCCGGTGTTTTAAGTTCTCTGCCCTGCCTGACAGAAAATTGCGCATATAAAACCCTGGAATCGCGACTAACAAACCGGTCTGTGTGGTGATCAATGCCTGGGAAATTCCTCCTGCCATTGCCCTTGCGTTTCCTGTTCCAAAGATGGAGATAATATCAAAGGTTATGACCATCCCTATCACAGTTCCCAGAAGACCGAACAGCGGAGAGACCGCAGCCAGAATTCCAATACAGGCAAGATACTTATCAAAAGAAGAGACCATCGACATGACAGTTTCATCCAGAATATATTTATCTACACCGGATTCCCCGCAGCGGCGTTCAAGAAACCTGAATACAAAGAGAGCTCTCAATCCTCTATATCTATTAATATCGGGAAATCTATTCTTCAACACATATTGCTTTGCCTCATCTCTGATTATATCCTTGTTCCGGCTCAAAAACGTGTAGAACAGCATGATTGGAATTGCCACGCCAAGGCCCAGCATGGTGGTGGTCAGGGCCTCGGATATACCTTCGGACATCATTTTCGGGTCTCCTGTCCCATAAAAGGTGATTACATGGAATGTATTTATCATGCCTGTCACTGTGCCGAGAAGGCCGAGGAGCGGAGCTATTGCCACCAGCATGCCGAGTGTGGATAAAAACTTTTCCAAACGAGGTATTTCACGCAATATTGTCTCCTGAAGCACATTTTCCATGTCCTCACGGCTCAAAGTCTTGGCGTTTATACCGGCAAGGAGCACCTTGGGCACAGGTCTTGTTTTTTGTTTTTCGCACAGATTAATGCAGTCATCCCATTTTTGTTGAGCGCCAAGCTCATTCACTCTGTTCATCATTTTGTCTGCATTGATATTGGCTATGTTCGCGTTAAGTGTGGAATTTCTAAAAAGTCTCTGTTTTTTCAATAGGTTATCAATACAGTAAACTATTGCTCAAAGTGATACATATCAGCTGTTCAAAAAATTTGATTATTTTTTTCCACACTTAACGCGAACATAGCCTTGATATTTACCTTTCGCAAAAAGATAAAACGCTCAATGATAATTAATAAAGCAGCAATCCCTATAGAATAGGCCATACTATGGGTCCTCCACTTTGAATCTGCTCTTTCAAGCTGACCCTGTGTGTAAGCAGCCTCAGGGCTGCTCCGCGAGAGATGTCGATAGGTGCTTCGTCGGATTCTCCCTTCATGTAGCGTCTCAGTTTTTTGGCTACAGACGATGCCGGAAGTCCGGAAAGGGCAAAAAGACGGCTGTTTTTGTCCGAGCTGATCAAGAAACCTGTCTCATTTCCCATTTCATCCGGCAACTGATAAGCCGCCGTGAAATTCCCTATAGTCAAGATCTTTGATCTTATTTCTTTACCTGATCTGTCGATCATGGGGCCGTCTTCAATCCTGACTGCACCGGATCTTTTTATCTCCTCAAAAAGAATATCAATCATTGCCCTGATATCGTTCATTCCGGGAAATTTCGATTTATTCAATATCGGCGTTATCTTTTCCGCCCGGCCGGAAACCATGTCAGACTGCAGGCTTTGCTGCAATAAGGCATCAAGATCTTTTGCTGCTATACGTGCAAAACCCGTAAGCTCTCGTGCCATAGCATCCATGCCCGAGAATTTTTCGGCAAGTTCTTCTTCAAGTTTGACAAGTCTTTTGTTCTCTTTTTCAAGATCATCATTGGCCTTTTTTGTCGCCTTGTTTTCTGCCTTTATTTGCAAAATAGCCTGAGCTAAGATGTTTTTGTCTGAAAATATTTTTTTCAGACTCTCATCCGCCTCTTTTTTGGCCATTTCTTCTTCAAGTATAGCCTTTCCCAACACCTCTTTCCTCATTTTTTCAGCCTGTATGGCAGTTTCGCGCATATCTTCGGCAAATATGGAAATATTTGAACAAAGCAGTACCGGAAGACACAAAAAAAATCGTAAGGAACGTGAACGAAATAACTTTCCCAGACAGGCGCATAGATTCAGGCAGGATTTCATTGAAGCACCACCTTTCCCAGAGGCAAGGTAAGCAGATCAATTGATCGCTTTTTGCCGGCAATGTCTATGGCCTTGTTTATCTCCCTGTTGCAGCGTCTGGGAAACTGTACCCAAGCAGTGCATGCCGGATTATAAAAACCCGTGGTTTCCTGATCAAGTGTTTGAAAAAACAAAGAAAGCCTTCCGAGTCGAAAGATATTCACAAGAATGTTTTTCCCTTCAACATCTATACGCTTCTGGTATACTTCCACTGTATTTCCATACTCTGCCTCCACACTGAGAGCCTCCATTATCCTTCTAAACTTTTCGCTTGCAGAAAGTTTGGAATCTTCAAGGGTTCTGCGAAG
>JAJSZO010000065.1:0-5226 GCA_030262795.1 Deltaproteobacteria bacterium
TGGAACACGCCCAAGCTGCTCCAGGTGGTGCAAACCGTCTATTCCACCAGGGTCAGTCATCCTTTGACTGATCTGTTTGCCGGCAAATGGGATTTTGAACAACCGTCTGACTGGCAGGAGTGGATACGCAGATGGCTTCAGTCTGAGGGAGCTGTGGCCCGGTTGAATCAATCGCAGCAACATGCATTGCAATTGCCTTTTCAATACGCATTGAGCCTGATTCAGGGCCCGCCCGGAACCGGCAAAACAAACCTTCTGGGCTGGATTCTGATCGCCTTGATTCGCCACGCCAAGACAACCGGCAGCAAGCTTCGTATAGCAGTAAGCGGATCTACCCATCAGGCAATTGACCAGGTACTGAGCAAGGTAGTTAACCTTGTGAACACCCATGATTTGCAGGATTTTCCTGCCAAGTGTATCAAATTGGGAAGATGGGAAGGCCCGGAGTTTGAAGAAAAAAATGAAAACATGCAGGTGGAACCGTTGACAGACGCCCGCCAGGCTTTACTCTCTCCTTACCTTATTCTTGGATCAACTGGTTACGGGTTGTATAATATGTTTCAAAACCACAACAACAGCAATACATCCCCCAAACCATTTGATTGGGTAATTTTTGATGAAGCGTCACAGATGCTTGCGCCTCAGGCCATGCTGAGCCTGATTTACGGCAAAGGTAATTTTATCTTCCTTGGAGATATCCACCAGTTGCCGCCGGTAATCCGCTCGGCAACATTCAAGGAAGAGCCGTGGATAGAAGACTTGCATGACGAATCAATTGAAACAGAAGCGCGTTGTTCGCTGCTCAATGTTCTGCTCCGGCATTATCCGCACCATAGCAAACAGTTAGATATAACATACCGGATGAATGAAGAAATCTGCATGTTTCCAAGTCAAACCTGGTACGATTCCACATTGCGTCCGGCACCGGAAAATGCAGGGGCACAACTATCCCTGAATGGCCCGTCAAAAAATGACCTGCTTGATAAGATTATTGATCCGCAAAAACCGGTTGTTCTTGTGCTGACAGATCATCAAGGCTGTTATCAGGAATCAGCGATTGAGGCGGAAATAATAGCCCGATTGGCCTGCCGTTTGCTGGTAGACAGAGGTGTGGATAAAAAACAATTGGCGCTTATCTCTCCGCACCGGGCCCAAAACAACGCAATCGCAAGGCGTCTGAGCGAACTTTCAGGCAGGGACACTGCGGACTTGCCTTTGATTGACACGGTGGAACGGATTCAGGGCGCTGAACGGGATGTAATCCTGTTCGGCTTTACATGTTCCGACCCTGATCACGTTCTCAGCGAATTCCTGAATAATCCCAACAGATTCAACGTAGCAATGACGCGAGCCCGCAAGAAATTGATTGTAGCAGGCAGCAAGACCTTCTTTTCAGCTATTGCTCACTCAGAAAAACAACTACAGGCCAATGCCTGCTTTAAAGCTTTTTTTGAGCACTGCCACAAAAATGACTGTTGTTTTGAACTCGCGTCAGATGGATCCCTGGTTTCTGATAACTGATTTACAGTTCAAACCACTCCTGCTTGCGCGGACAAATCCGCTCTTTAAGATGTGACACATTTTTATCGCTATCAAGCAAATATATCAGCTAATTTATTTGCCTGGTAGCAAATATATCTTGACCCTCTTCCTTGAATATGCGATGATGCTTTTATGTTAAAAGATAGATACTTAACAAAATATATTCTTGAAGACCTGCTTGATAAAATGGTGTTCGTAGGTGGGGCACGTCAAGTTGGCAAAACAACACTTGCAAAAAAAATTGTTGCCTCAAACTTTTCTACGCCTTGCTATTATAACTGGGATAGCCAAAAAGACCGCCGAATGATAATGAGATCTGACTGGCCTGGAAATGCTGATCTGATTATTCTTGATGAAATACACAAATACAAGAAATGGAAATCATTTGTAAAAGGGGAATACGACACTCTCAAAGAAAAATTCAGATTTATGATTACAGGTAGCGCTCGTCTTGACCTTTACAGAAAAGGCGGGGATTCAATGCAGGGTCGATATCACTACTACCGGCTGCATCCTTTTTCCATGTCTGAATTAACAGGCAAACATCATGTGCCGGATATCTTCAGAGAGCTGCCATTAAGCACAAAGAATGAGAACGATATGTTGTTATCTCTTGATAGATTCGGGGGCTTTCCTGAGCCTTTTATCAAACAGAATGAAAGGACATTGAGAAGATGGCATAACGAAAAAAACAGCAGGTTGTTTCGTGAGGATATCAGGGACATTCAGAAGCTTAGAGATATTGCGGGGATTCAGCTCCTCAGTGATATGCTTCCTGACAGGGTCGCCTCGCTTCTGTCTGTTAACTCCCTCAGAGAAGATCTTGAAGTAAGCCACAGGGCCGTGACAAACTGGCTGAATATCCTTGAAACTTTTTATTATTGTTTCAGGATTTATCCATTTATTGGAAAAAATTATCGATCACTAAAAAAGGAACCAAAGCTCTATCTGATAGACTGGTCGGAAATCAGCGATGAAGCAAAAAGGTTTGAAAACTTTATAGCATCACATCTCTTGAAATTAGTGCACTTTCTTTATGACTATGAGGGATACGGAATGAATCTGTATTTCTTGAGGAACGTAGACAAGAAGGAAGTGGATTTTTTTGTGACCGTTGATAACAAACCATGGTTTGCGGTTGAAGTCAAGATTGGTGACACGAGTGTTTCACCACATCTTCATTATTACAGGGAAAGGCTCAACATTCCATATTGCTACCAGGTAGTAAAAAAGTCCGGTGTGAACCGGCTTATAAACGGGATTCGTATTGTTTCTGCGGACAGGTTCTTGTGTGGGCTAATATAACTGGTTTTGTTCGCGGCAAGCTGTATGGAATTTAACCCAAAAAATCTGCGTAACTCTGCGTAATTTGTGGATTAAAATTGAAAACAATAAGTATTAACAGATCAAATATCATTCTATCTATTTTAAGCGGCTTTCTTTTAACCTGTTCTTTCCCGAAAATCGGCATTGACCGGCTTGCGTGGTTTGCTCTTGTACCATTGCTTATTTCCTTAAAAAACAGCTCGTTAACAAATAGTTTTCGCCTTGGTTTTCTTGCAGGACTTGCACATTATATTACCCTTGTTTACTGGCTTTTCCATACCATGCAAACCTATGGTCATCTTCCTTTTTATCTATGCGTATCCGTTCTTTTTCTGTTAGCATCTTATCTATCTCTTTATCTTGCTGTTTTTTCAATTATCGTTAAAAGACTATGTTCAAAACCTGTAACCTGTCTTTTTATTATTCCTTTTTCATGGGTTGCTCTGGAATATATTCGCAATTATCTTTTTTCAGGGTTTCCCTGGGGACTGATTGGATACTCCCAATTTAACAGGTTGCATCTTATACAGATATCGGATATATTTGGAATATATGGAGTGTCTTTTCTGATTGCCCTCGCTAATGCGACAATTTTTCTAACATTTCTTTATATCACGAAAAGCAAATGGAAAGAGATACCGGTTAAAAAACGTCTTGCCGGAGGGTCGATATCTGTTTTTGTCTTGATGATATGTATTGTTTTCATTTATGGAAAATGGCGAATTGAATCAATTGACAACCTGATCTCTGCTTCAAAGTCTTTAAAAGTTACAATTGTTCAGGGGAATATCGAACAATCAATAAAGTGGAACCCTGCATTTCAAACAGCAACCACGGAAAAATACGTCAATTTATCGCTTTCAGCCAAAGAAGAAAAGCCTGATCTCGTGGTCTGGCCTGAAACGGCAACCCCCTTTTACTTTTTATACGACAGACCGTTGTCAGAAAAAGTTCAAAAAGGAATTCATGATACAAACACGAATTTTCTGATAGGCAGCCCTTCTTTTGTCCGCGGGGAAAGCATTATAGAGTACTACAATAGCGCCTACCTGATGAGCCCGGATGGAAGGGTATGCGGAAAATATGACAAGACACACCTTGTTCCATTTGGAGAATATGTTCCTTTTAAAAAATGGCTGCCGTTTATTGGTAAAATGGTTGAAGCTGTTGGAGATTTCAGCACTGGACAAAAAGGAAAAACTATCAAGTGGAATAATTACAACCTGGGATTACTGATTTGTTATGAAATCATTTTCCCGGAGCTTTCCGGAGCCATGGCAAAAAATGATGCTACACTACTTGTCAACATCACCAATGATGCATGGTATGGCAGAACAAGTGCTCCTTATCAGCACTTTTCAATGGCAGTGTTCAGAGCAATAGAAAACAGACGATCTCTAATAAGAGCGGCAAATACAGGTATAAGTGGATTCATAGACCCTGTTGGAAGGATTATAGATTCGACCTCACTCTTTCAGGAAAAAGTCATAACCCGATCCGTTCCGATAATACATAAGACATCCATCTATACCGGATTTGGTGATCTTTTCGCCATTGCATGCCTGATAGTTATGCTTATATTTTCGATGAGACTAATCTATATTACCAAAATAAGGAGAAAAAATGTCTACAGAACTCAAACAAAATATAAATGAACTTTATGTTAAATTAGAACATCTTAAGGATTATCTTTGACCTTGCAGGCAAATCAAAAAGACTAAAAGAAATTGAGGACATGATTGCAAAAGACGGCTTTTGGGATAAACAAGAAGAAACTACACCTGTTCTAAAAGAACGTGCATTGCTTACAAGCAAGGTCGAAAGTTTTAACAAACTTTTTAATGATCTTGAAGAAAGTGAAATACTGCTGGATCTGGCCATTGATGAATCAGACTCAGATACCATTGAAGAAGTCTCCATCCAAACCAAAGCAATAGACAAAGAAATCAGGAAACTGTTACTTGAGCTAATGCTTGATGGAAAAGATGATAAAAACAACGCTATTGTTTCAATCAATGCAGGTGCCGGCGGAACCGATGCTCAGGACTGGGCTGAAATGCTTTTTAGGATGTATATAAGATGGACTGAACAAAAAGGTTTTCAAGTCAAAACAATTGACTTTCAGCCTGGTGATGAAGCAGGAATTAAAGGAGTAACTTTTACTGCAAGCGGAGATTACGCTTATGGATATTTGAAGGCAGAAAAAGGAATTCACCGTCTCGTTAGAATTTCTCCGTTTAATGCGAGCAGTAAAAGGCATACATCCTTTGCGTCCGTATTTGTTTATCCTGAACTTGATAAAACAATTATTATTGATATTGAAGACAAAGACCTGCGTATAGATGTCTACAGGGCAAG
>JAJSZO010000065.1:5326-11882 GCA_030262795.1 Deltaproteobacteria bacterium
ATGCCGCAAAAAAGGTGCCTCAATTAAATCCCGACCTTGATTTTATAAAAGAAGCAGCCATGCTGCACGATATCGGTATTTTTTTGACGAATATCCCTGAATTAAATTGCAAAGGCAAAAATCCGTATATTTGTCATGGATATCTGGGCCGTGAAATATTAGAAAAGATCGGATTTCCGGAACATGCTCTTGTTTGTGAACGGCATGTCGGCGTAGGTATAACGGTTGAAGATATAAAACACTACGCACTTCCGCTGCCAAAGCGCAATATGCTTCCTGTTTCAATAGAAGAGCAGATCATATGCTTTGCAGACAAGTTCTTTTCTAAAAACCGTAATTCATTAAAAAAAGAAAAGTCTGTTGAAGATATCAAAAAAAGCCTTGAGCCATATGGACTTGAAAAAGTCAAAAGGTTTCAATCCTGGGTTGATTTGTTTGAAAACTCATTATGAGATTAAATAGAGGCGGTGGACAATTAAATTTAACTGCCCACAGCCTCTGGTTGTCAACATGTTGATTTTGAGTTTTCGTAATACTTTAGCTTTTTGAAGATATAGCCGCTTCGGGTGTGATCAATTTCAGATAGTTTGTTGCATAGTGCTAAACTGTTACGAGTTTTCAAATTTCTGATATTATATTTTCTTTAACCTGAGTTGAGCAATTTAGGTTTAATAGGAGGTAAGGCTTGTCAAAAAAAATTCAGCTTACGATCAATGGAAAAGAAACCGCAGTAAAACCCGGCACCACTATCTTTCAGGCAGCGGAAGAATCAGGAATAACTATACCCGCTCTTTGCTATCAGGAACATCTCAAGCCCCTGGGAAAATGTCGTTTGTGCATAGTTGAAATTGAAGGGCAGGATCGTTTGGTTACATCGTGTGTCGCAAAGGTCAAAGAAGGAATGGTTATAGATACCAATTCCGAACGTGTCCGCCAGGCCCGTCGAAATAAACTGGAATTGATACTGACAAATCACTATGGAGATTGCGTAGCCCCATGTCAACTCACCTGCCCGGCAAACCTGGATATTCAGGGATATCTTGCATTGATTGCCAATGGTCAATATCTTGAAGCGTTAAAGCTTGTTAAGGAACGCTGTCCAATGCCCCTGGTAATCGGAAGGGTATGCCCCCGCCCATGTGAAACCGAATGCCGCCGCCAAAGAATTGATGAGCCTGTTTGTATTAATTTTTCAAAGCGCTTTCTTGGTGATTATGAGCGAAAAAATTATAAAAAATTAATTACATGTCTCCCCGAACTTTCCGGTTACAAAGTTGCCGTGGTTGGGGGCGGTCCGGCCGGACTTTCCGCTGCATATTATCTCAGGCAAAAAGGACATGAAGTAACTATATTTGAGGCCATGCCGAAATTAGGCGGGCAATTACGGTACGGAATTCCCAGCTATCGTTTTCCCAGGCATATACTTGATCTTGAGATAGAATCTATTCTTCAGCCCGGGATTGAAGCAAAAACAAATACTTTGCTTGGAAAAGATTTTACTTGTGAGAGCCTTCTTTCTGACGGATATACTGCAGTTTTTTTAGGTTTAGGTTGTTTGGGCGCACGTAACTTGTGTATCCCCGGAGAAGAATTAAACGATGTTATAGAAGGCACAACTTTTCTGACAAATGTTTCACTTGGCAAAGATGTAAAGATCGGAAACAAGGTAATAGTTATCGGCGGCGGGAATACCGCCATAGATGCTGCCCGTACTGCCCTCAGGCTGGGCGCCAAGAAAGTTGATATATACTATCGACGGTCCCGTGTTGAAATGCCTGCCCTTGCTGCAGAAATTGATGCAGCGGAAGAAGAAGGAATCGGAATCAATATTCTTGTTGCGCCATCCATATTGATAGGGGAAAATGGCAAGTTGCAACAAATGGAATATATCCGTATGGAACTGAAAGAAAAGGATTCCAGTGGAAGAAGGTGTCCTGTGCCGGTATCTGGCTCCGAGCAAGTTGTTGACGTGGATACGGTAATAGCAGCAATTGGCCAGGTACCGGATCTTTCCGGATTACAGGATGATGAGCTTGGTCAAAAAATCTCGACGACACGCTGGGGCACACTGGTGGCGCATCCCGGTACTTTACAAACCAGTGTAGTAGAAATCTTTACCGGAGGAGACATTTTTACAGGTCCAAAGACCGTGGTATCTGCTTTCGCGGCAGGCAGACGCGCTGCCAACTCTATTGATCTTTTTCTTCGCAAAAAACCTGTAAAATCCCCTGAAATGCCATTTAACATAAGCAAAGGACCTCTTGATAAAGTTGACACGCAAAATTTTGCAGGAATTGATAACAAACCAAGGGCAAAAATGCCGGAACTTCCTGCCGGTGCACGCCGCAATAATTTTGAAGAAGTGGATTTGGGGTTTTCAGAAGAGACAGCCGTTCAAGAAGCAAAAAGGTGTCTTTCCTGCGGGTGTATTGATGCATTTGAATGCAAATTGAGAGAATATGCAACAGAATATGGGGTGGATATTTCAAACCTTGAGATCTGGCAGGAAAAAAAGTTTGAAATAGATGAAACCCATCCTTATATCATAGTTGATCCAAACAAGTGCATCAACTGCAGGCGATGCGTACGCAATTGCTCTGAATACCAGTGTTCCGATGCAATTAAATTAGAAGCTCTGGAATATGACCAAAAAGGCAAAGCATCATTTTACGGGCCTGTAATCAACAACAAATGTGTTTCATGCGGGTTATGCGTTAGCAATTGTCCCACAGGCGCCCTTGTTGAAAAAACAAAAAAACGACCAGGTCCCTTCCATCTTAAAACCATGCCAACCACATGCTCATTGTGCGGATGCGGATGCACGATAATATTAAACTACATAGGAAAAGACCTTGTCAAGATAACATCGGATCTGCATAAAAAGCCGAATTACGGCCATTTATGTGTTGATGGAAAGTTCAGATATAAAAATGCAGATAGAAGAAAAAGGCTGGATAAGCCCCTAATCAAGCAAAAAGGGCAATTTGTTCCTGTAGAATGGGATGAGGCGATTTCCTATGTTGCCCAGCGGCTGAAAACTCTTCAAAAGGCATATCGCCCTGAATCTTTTGCAGGAATTGCCACATCAGCATGTACAAATGAAGAAGCATATCTATTTCAAAAATTTTTAAGAGCTGTAATTAAAACTCCGAATATTGACTTTTTCGATAGCCTGTCTGAAATAGATGTTTTCCCTGAATTTATCTCGCTGCTCTCAGCTACGGCTGAATATCGATCTATTGAAAATGCAAAACAGATTCTTATCACATCAGATAATCCCGCTGTTCAATATCCGGTAATTGATGCACTTGTCAGACGCGCTCAAAGAAAAAACAAAGCAACAGTTGTCTTTGTGGATGGCACATTACCTGATATCTCAGACGAACTGCCGACTGTTTTTCTTTATTCAAGGGAAATCTTTAAGTGGGATACAAATCAGCTTGAACAAATACTTTCAATGTCCGGGCAGGGATTTTTGAATCTTTTTCCACTTGTTTTCAAATCCAATGGCCATGGATTGCTTAATATGGGTGTGACACCCGATCTCTTTCCAGGACAAAAAAGGATAACTGATATTGAAGAACATCAAAAATTTGAAACCGCCTGGAAAACAAATCTGCCCGAGCAGTCAGGATTATCAACAGATAAAATACTGAAAAAAACTCTTATAGAAGATATTCGTGTAATTTATTTGATGGGGGATATTCCTGAAGATTTTGAATATGATGACACAGTAAAAAGCTCTCTTTCCAGGGCTGAATTCCTGGTGGCTCAATCACCTTATCGTTCACGATTATTGTCAGCCGCAGAAGTAATCCTGCCTCCACTTCCACTTAATGAATCACAAGGAACCATAACAAATATCGAAGGAAGGATAAGCTCTTTATCTGCCCCGCATGCAATGCAGGAATCAATAAATAAACCGGGACAAGAAATAATTACACAGATTTCAACGCTAATGGGTTATCCGATGCTCATAAACAGTATTGATGAAATAAATTTTGACGGGATAACAGGATGAGCAAGGGGGTTTGGTTCTAACTTCGGGCACTATTTATGATTGTCGATTGAGGGTTAATCGTTCCATCCATTGCCATGCTCCATCCACATCAAAAAATCTTGCTCCGTATCCAAGGTTGCGCATTTCCTTTTGTAAAACAGTATCATGTTTTTCGATAATCGTATTAGGAATTCTTTTTGCCAACTCGACAGGTTTAGGTCTTGATTTGCCGAGAATGGCTTTAACCGCCTTACTAAATGACTTTAAAGAACTATTCCCGATATCTATCACGCCACCAAAGCTATCAGCGGATAAGCCCTCATTCCGCAGCAGTACTGTAATGGTATTGGTGGCTTGATCTCCGAGCCAGGGAAGAATATGAACGGTGTTACCAATTTGCAGCACATTGATTTTGTCAAGGCCCATCGCATGAAAGTACTCAAGGCCTTCGTCAAAAATTATTTTGGCCTCGTTGTTGAGATAAATTGGCAAGGTTCTCTGTTTATAAACACGCAGCATTTCCTGCCTGACAATATTGTGTACCATCTGGCCATTCCCCACGAACCTGGGAGGTCTGCCACCCGTGGCCAGTTTTAACATGATCAACTTTTTCTCCGCATTAACCTGCAGCACTTTCCAACGCTTACCGGCAAAAATAACAAGCTGTCCGGCAACCATGGGCCCATCTATTGGCACGGTTCCCAACACTCGTCCATCACATTCCAGCCGATATTCTTCGGGAGTATTGAAAGCAGTATAAAAGGAATAGTGTTCAACAAATTTTTCTCCTCTGCTGCCGAGTATAAGTTGGCCATCTTGAGTTTGTGAGATCAAATCCTGCTTACCAAGCGATCTGAGGAACGAACCGTAAAGGGTCTGATTTACCAGCGAAAAAGGACCTGTATCACAAAGCAGCAACCAGAGTTGGTTGGCTCGAACACCTCCATATTGCCCGATTACAGACAAAGTCTGTTGCACGAGAGTCGAGAAATGATATTGATTATTCGGGGCTGGTTCGTACCATTTTTTTAGCAGCAAATTGATCATTGCAACGCATTGAATAGTTTCCAGGCGAAGGCAATCAAGAAGATGGCTTTTGGCAGTAATCTCGTTTTCGGCAATGAACATGCGCAAAATAGCTGCTTCACCCCTTCGTCCTGAACGTCCCAGTCGTTGTCGCAAACTGGCAACGGAATGAGGAACTGTCACTTGCGCTATGGAATCAACGCTGCCGATGTCGATTCCCAATTCCAAAGTCATAGTGCAAACAGCAGTAGTGGGTAATATTTCCTTTTGCAGTCTGACTTCCAGGCTTTCACGTATCTCTTTAGAAAGGCTTCCATGGTGAGGAAAAAACTCATTCGGTACACCGTCACGTTCACAACGATCAGCGAGGGCGGCAGTTAGTTCTTCTGTCCTGCTCCTGCTATTGGCGAATACAAGGTGGGATTTCCCTCTGAGAATTGCATAAAGATCATCCACGATCCTGTAAAGAGCTGATGACGCCCCTTCACTTGCAAGTGTCAGGTACCCCCTGAGTTGAATCTTGAGGTCAGAGCGGAATGCTGTTGATTGAATAATTTCACAAGGAAGTTTTCCATTGGGTCTAAGGTATTGCGCGACCTGCTGCATTTTGCCCAAGGTGGCGCTCAGGGCAATTCGAGGAATTGTTCGTTGCAGCAAAAATTCCAATCGGTGCATGAGGGATTGAAGCTGACAACCTCGTTCTGTGCCGAGAAAAGCATGAAATTCATCAACAATAATATGACTTAATCCCTCAAAGGCATGGAGGCACCAGCCTGCATGGTTCAGCAATAGAGATTCGAGTGACTCCGGCGTGATAAGAAGAATACCCCGCGGATTTTTTCGCTGCTTGTCTTTGACGGAACGGAGAACATCTCCATGCCAGGGAGTAACCGGAAAACCGAGAATTTTACCAAGGCCCTGTAATCTCCGGTATTGGTCATTGATCAGTGCCTTTAGCGGACTTATGTACAGAATGCCAATACTGTTCGGGGAATTCTCTGCGATAAGAGAACAAGCAGGAAGCAATGCTGCCTCTGTTTTTCCAGCCGCAGTTGAAGCGCTGATGATGACATCACATTCGGCCTTTAGAATCGGAGCGATGGCCTGCTCCTGGATATCTCTGAGCGCGTTCCACTTTTGCGACCACACCCAACGTTGTACGCCTTCATGTAACTGATTAAAGCCTTGGGATTCACTCATCTAAAACCTCAGAGCTGAAATGTTGCCAACTCGTCAACATTCGAGCCGCTACCTTCAATAAGCGGCATGTCTGTATTCTGCTCCTCTTCCACATGCATCTGTTCGATCAATTGATGCCAAAATTTTCTTTGATCTTCGAATAGATACCAAACCTGGGATATAAATGCGGCTACCGCCATAAGGCGGGACAGCAAGTAAATTCAGGCAGTTTCCAACGCTAGCTTTATCATTGATTTTGTTTGATTATTTACCAAAGTCTCCATCTTGTATAGTTTAAAAGTGTCCCGCCTTATGGCGGTAGCCATAAATGCCGTCAGTATTAATAAAGTC
>JAJSZO010000066.1 GCA_030262795.1 Deltaproteobacteria bacterium
GTGCATGGCCTACTGAAATAGGCTTTTATTACGGTTTATACTTTCTGAAGCAACTCAAAGTACTTCTCTCTGTTCATCCCTATTATACGCATATTGTTTTTGATAACGAATGTCGGCACTTCTTTGTATTTCGGTATAACCACAGGCCTGATAGCTCCAGGATAATGATAAAGAACATGATCCCCTTTTGTCCGAGCATACACGCATCCAGCCATTTCAAAAATCTTGACCTGAACTTGATAATGAGTCGGATTGATTTTCATCAGACAGCCACTTCGATAGGTGTAAACCCAACCAACTCTTTGCGCACGCTCAATATATCAGCATTAATTTCTTCCAATCCGCATTCTTCAATAAACTGCTCAAATGTTCCCATATTTTTTGTCTCTTCAATATTGATGAGTATAACCTCTATGAGATTTTTCTTTGCCTGATGAACATCCTCGCCGCAGGAAGCAATATCCAATTCAGGACAATAAGAAACATACATATTACCTTCTTTCCATATCTCCTCAGTCAAACGTATTTTCATGAGCTTAACTCCTTTTGAGACCTTTGAAAAACGCCTTGTCCTTCCTAAAAATGCATCCAGCCATAAAAATCAACAAATTGTAAATGAGAAGCGGTGTCATATCCATTACAGGATTAGCTGGCAAAGCTAAGAAAAACCAGTCTTTAGCAAGCGTCCTTGAGAAATTGCTAACCAACTGAATTTACAGGCTGTTCCGCCTTACGTTGGTAGCCGGAAAAAAGTACAATCACTAAAGCCATAACCTTTCTTTTCATGACGCCCTCCTTTGTCTAAAGTGTTCAATAAGGTTCTACTACCTCAAATACTCATGCCTTATATATCTGTTGTCCATAACGTAGATCAAGCAGGTTCTTACGAAATGTAGTGCAGCCCTTCAGGGCTGCCAAAGGCACCGCTAAAGCGATGCGCTACAGTAAAAAGAAGAGCCAACTCGAACCCCACTACCTCAAATATTCATGCCTGATGTATCTATTAGTCATAATCGTTGTTCCCCGCTGGTCATAGGTTCCGTCACTTGGAAGATCGGAATATACCTCAATATCAGGCACGGAGACATGGAAGAAGTTCACGTCTACCCTGCCACTCACATCAAACCAGATCTTTATAAAAAGATCGGGATTATTCTGGCTGCCCCAGGTAACATCCGAAGGGCTTGCATAGAAGTGACCCCAAACCACCCGATCCCCTCGGGAGGTGATGTCCTGTCCACCTGACTGCCAGATCGCATCAATGGGGCCTTTCTCAACAGTATTGATTATGGCACCGATCCTGAGATCTTTAATCGTGGAAAAACCTGAAGGGTTACCCATAGATGAGTAGCCGGATGGCGGATTTCCGTCCTCATAATTCTCATCAGAATAACTCCGCCCATTTTCGTAATACTGCCTGATGTACCTCCTGGACATCGTAGTGGTTCCTTGCTCATCCGTGGTGCCATCATAGGAATAGTCGGAGTAAACCTCTATATCCGGCACCGATACATGGAAGTAATTTACATCTACCCTTCCGCTTACATCAAACCAGATCTTCACAAAAAGATCCGGATTGTCCTGGCTCCCCCAGGTGACGTCATTAGGGTCGGCGTAGAAATGTCCATATATCACACTGTCCCCCCGAGATGTCGTATCTTCGCCATTCTTTTTCCAGATTGCCTCGACAGGCCCTTTTTCAACAGTATTGATAACGGCTCTTATCCAGAGATCAGGTGTGACTAAGTAGCCGTTTTGAGCGTTGCCTGTTCCTGTTAGAGCGATACTTGTGGTTGGGCTATCGGCATCGCTGGTGATTGTCAAGGTGCCGGCTTGCGTGCCGCTTGTCTGTCCAGGTAAAAAATCAACGAACATCGTCATGCTCTGTCCATGGGGGAGTAAGCCATTACTCCCGTTGTGGCTGAATGCAGAGGAACCTGAAATTTCGATGTTGTAAATGTTTATATCCCTGTTGCCGGTGTTGGTCAGCGTGAGATTCAGATTTGACGTGTCACCTATGTTGACATTACCGAAATCCAAAAATGAAGAGCTCAGTTGAATGGTGCCTGTGAGTGTCCGTGCAACAGCACGGTGCATGACGGGCATGGCAACATCATCGTCGTTAAGTAGTTCGGCCGCGCTTTCATTTCCTGCCCAGGAAGCATCAATAGGAATCCTGTATGCCCGACCATCTGTATCCGAAAGAGCTTGGACGGTTACGTAATCGTCATCGCCCCAGAAGCTGGGAACACCGGATACTCCTCTGCTATTAGAGCCAAGGTTGGGATCGGCAACCTGGGCACTGATTTGAGTTTGCCAATTCATGGTCCAGACCATGGAAGAAACAGCGCCATGTGTATAGTAGTCGCTGTAGTCCAGCACGTCCAACAGCACCACAAAATTGTTGTTGTACGCGAACGATGGATATTCAACATCAAAGTCAGGACTTTGGTCCGGAAGGGGAAAGTCAAAGGAACCATTTGAAAGGTTCAAGAAGCCGATAGACCAATACTGATAGCCGCCGCCACTATCCAGACTGCAAGAATTACCGGGTGTAGAAAGGCAGTTGAGGGCATCAAAAACAATCATTTTGCCGGTATAATCAAAAGCCAGGGAGTCGATGTAAAATATGGTATTCCACGCTTCTTCACTCCCTGGAGGCAGGTCGCTGGATGATTTTGCAGGATATTCAGTAACCAATCCTGTCTCAATATCTCCGACATAGATATTGTTGTCATCCTCGTAAACCGTGGTGCAGGCAAAGTAGCGGCCATCAGGAGAAATGGCGAAGCTCCAGATATCTCCTGTCTCAGTTAAGGAGGTCTCATTGCCATCATTGTCAACTGCGTAAAGATTATTGTCCGAACCCACATAAAAAATCACGGTACCGTATGGCCCTGTATAAACGGCAGGACGAGTATAACTTGCAGATGCCTTGATATTTAAGGGACCTGCATCCAGGTTAGGGTCATATCCTGTAAATGGGGAAGGTATAGTCTGAACATAAAGGTTGTAGGCTTCGCTTGAATCATAGGGATTGTCGTGAGTTCCATCTATAGGATAAAGATAGACCATCAAGTCCTCACCGGATACGGGCTCCGTGGGCGTAGGTGTCTGATCATCCGGCGTTCCCACATTCCCTTCGGTCACTTCCACCACGTCCCACGCAGCCCGGACCGCACAGACCTCGGTCGAACCTGCACCGTAGAAATCCTCGGCAGCCTGGAGAGTAGCAACCCTGGCATCCAGAAAGTTTGAAGAGGCCTGAAGATAGGTAGTCAATGCCCTGTAAAAAACTTTCTCTGTTTTGTCCCGTCCGATACTGGTCCCCAGCCCTTCTGCAGTGAGCCCTTCGGCCATCAGATAAGCAGCCCTGCTCGGAATACTCATGTTAATGTGGACCCCTCCATGGTCTCCTTGCTCTGTGTTCGGAAGGTTTCGGTACTCACTCATCTTGGTTGGGAGAGGATCCAGACCAAGGGCCGGGTTGGCAAGATTGCGTAGATACCCCGGAGAAACCAACGTGATATCTTCACCCACTGTCCAATCTTCCCGATCTACCATGCACGCAAAAATGTCGGAATACGCCTCATTCAACGCGCCACTCTGGTTCTCGTAGATAAGACCGGCGGTAAACTCCGTAACCCCATGCTGTATTTCATGAGCGGTAATATCCAAGGAACCGGAAAGAGCAGAAAATGTTTGGTTGTCCCCATCGCCAAAACATACGAATTTGCCATTCCAGAAAGCATTAGCGTAGTTTTCCTTAAGATGTACGACAATCAGGTAGTTCATGTTGTTGTCATTTATGCCGTTTCGGCCAAAAGTGTTCTTATAGTAATCGTAAACCTTCCTCGTATTGTGAGCAGCACTGACACCTGCCGAGTCCCAGCCGCTGTCAGCAGAGGAACTGGTGATGAAATACAACTCACTGTCACCGTTGCGGGCATCTAGTATGTAAGTGTTTCCAGAACTTTTGATATCAGGAACAGGAGCATAAGGAGGATTAGCTAAGGGAATGGTGGGGTCAATCAGATAATAGGCGCCTTCTGCCAACCAGGCATTGAAGGTTCTGTTCTGAAAATTCAGATCCTGGCTACTGGCATTCACAACCGTATTATGAATATTGTTGATACGGTGAATAACTTCTCCGCTATCTGCATCAACGAAATAGAGCCAGCGTTGGTCAATGCTGGAAGAAATATCCACTTTGTAAGTCAACGTCATCCCGCCATCAGAGGCAGTATAGATAACAAGCGCCGTCTTTGCGGAATGAAGGCAATCAGTTGTTATTCCCAGATGACGCATCGTTGTTTCCAAAGCTTCGTCTACTGTAATCTCGGGCGTGATATCTAATGACTCCGGTGTAGGCTCATAGCGACACTGGCACAGGTAAACAGAATCGTATGCATCAAGGTGAACCATAACTCCCTTGCCCCACAAAGGTATCCCTTGATAGGTCTGGTGGTAACGGAAATGTTTAGTCCCAAATCTATCTACCCAATGCTTTTTGTGAACCAGCTCCTTTGTCGGCTCAGACAACTTGAGAAGGTTGCGGTTATCCATAAGAAACTTTTCCGCAACGCTTTGGGACATGGCAAGGTTCCTGGTATTTCGAGTCAACTTCTCTCTCATCTTGGGAAGCTTTATGAAAGCCGGTGTCCCATTTTTACGATTGAAATGACTCCGGACGCCCTTGCCAAATTGATTCGCAGCAACAAGTGACCGAAGGTTTTCGCATTGGGCGTTCGTGATGAGAGCCATTTTCTCGTCCTTCCGACGGGGCGAGCTATTTCCGGCGATGGCACTTCGAATTTTTTTTGTCATCTCCAAAGACATGAGGTGGGGAGTAGCTGTACCTTGCCGGGTCTTTAAGTATCGCCTGCTGGGCATCCCTGTAGCCTTTCGAGACACGAACCTGGCATCATCAACTCCACCTGATAAGGTCACAACCGATGCCAGGCTATCATGGGACGGGCTTACAGTAGTAGCAGAAGCGGTGTCAAAAAATCGCAAGCAAAAGCCTGACAGCAAAATTAAGAAAGCAATAAGCACCCAGTAATGATTAGTTTTTCTATTATGGTCATTCATCAGTTTTTCTCTCCTTTCGTTACTCTCTGATAGGCAAAGACAAAGAATTTTGGTTTGGAGTTCCAGACAGTTTGTGCAATATCTTGCCGTCCTTAGCGTCTGCAAAATAGTATTCTCTATGTGTTAAACCTCGTACCAATTTAATACGATAAACCAAACGCGGATTCTGAGGACCTACCATCAAGATAAAAAGTTTTTTTTCTTCCGCACGCCACCCTCCTTTATCATCGGGTGCCTCAGAAATGGCCTTCTCTGCTGCTTCTTGCACAGAGAGGTTGGGGGTTATATCTACGTTTTTCAGAGTAGGTTCGTAATAGCCCTGGAGGAGGTAAACCTGGTTATTCTCATTCAAATGAACACTCATACTGCGCCCCCAGATAGTAATGCCATTCAGGACCTGTTGGAGGTTTACGTGCTTAAACCCCAGTTCGTCAATTGTATCTCCGGTAATTTCAAATTCTCGGCGGGGATCATCTATCTTTAATAACCGTCTCCAGCTCTGGAGGAATTGATATACCATATCTCCATAAAGACCTTTCTGCTTCAACCCGCGAAAATGATGGTCATCATCAAGATGGGAAGACAAATTCGCACCCTTGATGTAGGAAGGAGTACCATTTTTAGCGTAATGAATAATGGCACTCTCTGGGAGTACGCAGGTGTTCTGTGAAAAACAGGAGATCACAAAAATCCCAAAAATGGCGAGAATAAGCAAATTGAATTGAAAATATGTGATGAAATTCATGGGGGACAACCTCCCTCAAAAGCAAAAGTCTCCAACTTTATCGTTCACCTCCAATATTCATGCCTTATGTACCTATTATCCATGATCGTGGTGCCTTTTTGATCATAGGTACCATCATCAGGGAGAGCGGAACAAACTTCTATATCAGGTACCGACACGTGGAAGTAGTTCACATCGACCCTCCCGCTTACATCAAACCAGATCTTCACAAAAAGATCGGGATTATTTTCACTGCCCCAGGTCACATCCGAAGGGCTTGCATAGAAATGACCCCACACCACCTGATCGCTACGGGAGGTTATATCCTGTCCACCTAAACGCCATATTGCATCAACAGGGCCTTTCTCAACAGTATTGATTATGCTACCAATCCTGAGATCGTTGATGGTAGAATATCCTGAAGGATTTCCCGTAGGCGAATGTCCCGAAGGCGGAGTTCCATCCTCATAGTTTTCATCCATATAACTCTCACCATTTTGATAATATTGACGGATGTATCTCCTGTCCATGGTGGTCATGCCCTGCTCATTCCGTACCCCATCATAGGGATAGTCCGAGTAGACTTCTATATCCGGCACGGAGACATGGAAAAAGTTCACATCTACCCTGCCACTCATATCAAACCAGATCTTTACAAACAGATCCGGGTTGTTTTCACTGCCCCAGGTCACATCCGAAGGGCTTGCATAAAAATGACCCCATATCACCCGATCCCCGCGGGAGGTCGTGTCTTCACCACCTTTTTGCCAGACCGCTTCGATAGCACCTTTTTCTTCAGTCTGAATGACCGCTCTGATCCACAAATCATCAGTTACCAAATTGCCGGTTACCGGCCTGGCGCTGTCGGTCCTGTAAAACTTGATCACCTGCGTCTTTGTGAAGGTAGGTAAGTTAATAAACGCCTTGCCTGCACCATCTGCAGTTGCGGAAACAGACGATGTTGGGGTGGTACCGGTCTCATCATAAGAATCCCAGAACTCAAAAGAGAAGGCCCCGTGGGGCGCTAGCTTGGGGATAGTGAGGCGTGCGCCAGACACGGAACCATTGCCCTGCCTCCGTTCATCGTTGACAAGAAAGATAATCCCCTGTTTTCCATCGGTGATCCCCGTCTTGACAACAGGATAGCTGGTATTGTTGACCTCCATATATTGACCGATCTGAACTGGCTGGAACCCTGAAAAATCAAGATTATACCCAAGGAAGTTCTTGAGGGCCAGTTGATATTTCCTCATCTGGTCAGGTAGCGCATGACCGTCAAACATTTCTCCCGGCCATCTCAGCCCGGTGCCCACCTCGCCGGATGCCAGATGGGCCCAGATCATATTATGAAAATATTGATAATCATCCTGCTGGGTGAAGTACTGATCATACTGTGTGGTGAAAAACAGGATCGGGCCTGCCTCTGTATTGAAATAGGGCTTGGGAGTCAGGCTGTTGGCATAGTAAAACTGGAGTCCCTGTTTGATTCGTACAGCAGGAGCAATGGTATTATCCAAATCGGCCACCTGATAGGTGAAATCGGAAGTTGTTCTATTGTTCGGGTGGTTGTGATTGGGATCCCTGATGTCGTGATAATAGGCGTGGGTAGAGTTGAAATCAAAACGCCGGTTGTTCAGAATAAGGGCGGCGTCAGATCCTACGGCCGATTCTTCAGCAGATTGGGTTTGATGAGCGCTGAATTTTGGATCCCATCTGACAGAAGAAAGGCAGACCATGTGGTCGGGATTGATGCTCTTCAAGTAATCTGCAAGGGCATTGACGGTTTCTTCTCTGGCGTCAAAGGTAGCACGATTCCAGCCATACTCCGGATCATCACTATCAAATTCGTTTACAAGATCCCAGGCCAGCAGGTTCTTCCTATCCCCTATGGTATCAACCAGTTTTGCAAGCACAGCCTTCAGGTAGTCCCTATAGGCACTGTTAAAAAAATCTGTAGCGCTTGACATTGGCCCGCCTTTATTAGTGCTAAAGGCCACCTTGGACCATGACTCCTTGTAGAAAAACGTATCAAAGGGAACAACGATAACATTGATATTGTAATCGGCGCATTCGTCGAGGAAGGTTTTCAGGAAATCCAACGTGTCATTATTGAACGTTATATTACTCGGTCCTCCGGAAACATCGGTGAAAAGATAGACCGGATTGGTAATGTCGTATGACTCTGCCATGATACGCACGGTATTTACACCATGGTTTCTCAGGTACTCAAGGTAATCTCTACCATCCGCAATCCCCTCCTCTTGATAAAAGTTACGGTAACGACCAAGTGTTTCATCCCACATAGTCCCGTTATAAAATGTCCTGATATGGGGCCAGGGCATTCCCTGATTGTCGCCTATTACGACCAAAGGTTCCCCATTCCCCCAGGCCAGGTAACGTCCGCCCGGATCCACCGCCAAAAACCCCTTATCCTGGGGTGAAGATACGGCAGTTGTGGTAACATCGGTAGTTGCCACAGGAGAACTATTCCCACGTTCGTCAACGGCCTTTACACCGATGTAGCAAGTTGTCTGAGGCACAAGACCGATAAGCTTGAATAATTCCTCTTTGCCTGCCTTCTGCGGCCGAAAATTGTTCTTGTATACGGTTGCAGCATACCAGTTGTCTTCCGTGATCGCAGAAGTAGAATAGCGAATATCATAGGATTTTGCGTAGCCGCTTGAACCGTTGTCCCCTGTGGCGCTGAAAGATATCTTTGTGGAATAGGCGCTGGTATTGCTGACTTGCAGGTTTGATATAGCTGCGGGGCATGTATTGTCGCTCCTTGAAGAGATGACAAATTCGGCCCAGTTTTCCGGGATCCCCTCTTCTCCCATGAAGCGGGTAAGCTCATCGTATACTCGCTTCCATTCTTTGTAGTACGCCGGATCCAGCGGGCCACCTGTATCGTCTTCAATATTGGTGAAGTTCATGCCAAGAGAATAGCCGTCAACCGGTGCTGTTGCATTAGCAAAGCCAAAGATATTCCTCCAGCTTATGGCTACCTCCACCACATATCCACCATCTTTTTGACTCTCGGCCGATAGGGTCTTGAATGTATAATCATTCAAGGTGCCGGAATAGTTGACGACCGCCTGTATGGTGTCAAAGATGGTAGCACCGACCGTGCTGCTTGAGCCATCCCCCTGATCAAAGCGCTTGGCAGACCCGTCTGCATTGATGGCAAAGACCCTGTCAGTGGATTGCAGAATTTCACCTCGGCTGAAATTGGGATCAATCTCACATTTGAGGGCATCGTCATCCCAGGTACTCACCCAGGAGGTGGAAGAATCATAATCGTCTATCCATAACTCGAAATCTTCTATATCGGCACTCAGGTAGAGATTGGTGGAGTCCCACATCAGGTAGATATCTATATTGGCATCCTCACCGAAAAACTTGTAAAGGGTTATGTGGCCAGTTTCGTCCCATTCCCCGGGCGTTATGACGCCGTCAATAGTGGGCGTTCCTTCTGGAATAAATCTTCCGAAAAAGTCATATTGAGCGGCCAAGGCCGTGGAAGATGAAACATAGATCACCAGTCCGAATAAAAAGCAGAATATTCCCTTTTTCATAATCCCCCCATAATAACTAATGTTTTTAATCAACCATTTGACCATTTAACGATCTATATGTTCCAAAGCTAAAATCCTCAACACCTCTGGAAAAATTCGGATTAAAGTATGGATCCCGATCAATAATGTGCTGCCACCGGTTCCTGAACAATGTGGCCTCCGGCTCCACCATCATTTCATGGATGGCCTTTACAGGAATATGGTGATGAAACCTTGCATAAGGTGTGTAGGTCATCAGGTATCCCTGCTCTCTGAGCTTCAGGCAATAGTCCACATCCCAGTATGCTCTTTCAAATTCCTCGTCAAACCCGCCAATATCCATGAACAGCTTCTTTCGGGTCATCATGCCTAACCCCATTACGGCGCTATAGTTGCAAATCATGTTCTTCAAACCGACATAGCCCGGTGTGTCAGGGGTTGCCCTATGCGCATATCCAAACAAATTAAACGGTCCCAGAATAACGCCGGCATGCTCAACCAGTCCGTTGCCATAGTAAACTTTCCCTCCCACAGCGCCAACTTCTTTTCGCTGTATGTGCTCGGTCAAAGCACGGTAATTTTCAGGAGAGATCAACTCCATGGTCTCATCCAGGAAAAAGAGGATATCGCCGGATGCCTTGTGAACTCCCACATTAAAGGCACTAGGAACTGCATTGGAGCCACTAAATTTTACCCACTTGATAGCTTTGTATTGTTTTGAAAACTCATTCTGATCAAACTCCAATGATGAATGCACACAAACGAGCACCTCACAGTTGCTCTGTGGCATGTTGGAAAAGATGCTGTCGAGAAGACGGGACAATGAGCCCAAGTCTCCGTAAAAAAACACAAGGATCGAACATGATAAGGGCTTTGTAATTTTTCGCTTCAGCCTGTATACGCCCTTCCATGCATCAGGTGCCTCCTCTGCTGTAGCATCAATGCCCAGGCGTTTCAAGCTGTCATTCAGAGCAGCAAGGCCCTTTACAAAAATGTGACGTTTGGCCTCGGGTCCCGAAGCGATAGAGGCTTGACCCATCCGCCAGTGGTAAAGAATCCTGGGTATATGGTAGATTCCGTCAGTATTTTCGGAAACCCGAAGCAGGAGATCATAGTCCTGAGAGCCGTCGTAGGCCTTTCGAAAACCGCCCAGACTTTCGAAGAGACCTCGCCTGTACACTGCAAAATGCATGACATAATTAAAAGACAGGGACAGGTCAGAATTCCAGTCAGATTTGAACCAGGGGTCACAATATTTGCCTTGCTCATCAATCTTATCCTCATCACAGTAAATACAGTCTGCGTCAGGATGCTCATTGATTGTTTTCACATACTCAAACAGAGTCAAGGGGTCAAGTTCGTCATCGTGGTCCAAAACACCAAGATAGTACCCGGATGCCATTCTGGCCGCCTTGTTTATTGTGGCTGCAATGCCCTGGTTGCTGCCTGAGAACTGTAACCTGATACGAGGATCTTTCCGTGCGTAGATTTCAAGAATCGACCTGACATGGGGCATGGTTGACGCATCATCAACAATACAAAACTCCCATTTTTTGTAAGCCTGACACAGGACTGATTCAATGCTTTCTCTGAGAACCTCGGGCTTGGTGTTATAGACCGGCATGAGTATCGTCATGAGCGGTTTACCATAAACCAACGACCATTTGAGTCCCTCTGCGCTGCTATCATGAAACAGGGATTTAAGTGGTTCAGCATCAACGGCAAAATCTTTTCTCAACAGACAACATACAGTGGCTGCAACCAATCTATCCAGTGGTTGTACTCTGTGTAATGCGCGAGCAACCGGAACCCGTATTGTACCCAACATACGATGGAAATTCGTATTGAACATATCGCACCTTCGATGCGGACTCCCGCCTGCCGAGGTGCGGACTCCCGCCTGCCGAGGTAATAAGGGTCGTTGGGACTTTTCTAAATCTTCTCAACCACCCATTCACCTACATTCCTGTCCGCAAACTCAACGCCAAAGAGATAAATCTCCTTGCCGGCGCCCCGATATTTCTCAAAATACTTTTTGTCTTTGATCTGGTTTAAGGCCTGGCCTTTGTCCCCATCAAATTTGAATTCAAAGATGTATATGCCTTTATCAATAATAACAGCATCTATCCTGCCCTTCATAAATCCATTTCCTCACACAAAGGCATTATATGGCTGCTCTCCCTTCACCCCGGCGCGACGAGGGAAAAAAATTCCCTCTCTTGAAACAGTCAAATTACTACCGCCAGAGGCGGTAGCATGTTTTATTCGCCCTGGAAGGTGCGATGTTTTTAATGTCTTTTATTCAAACAACTTTTTCTGTTTGTTTTCAATCTCTTT